>NZ_CP039934.1:392500-699264 GCF_009792295.1 Myroides fluvii
CTGCGGCCAGCTTGCGCTGGCGACCTTTCTCCCGAAGTTACAGGTCTATTTTGCCTAGTTCCTTAGCCATGAATCTCTCGAGCGCCTTAGGATACTCTCCTCGACTACCTGTGTCGGTTTACGGTACGGGTACTAATAATCTAAGTTTAGAAGCTTTTCTTGACAGCCCTTAGGCACACTATCTCGTTGTTCGAAAACGCTGAGTACTATCGCATTTCTCCATCAACTACGCATTTTACTATAGCTGATATAGGTACGTGCTTCAACGAACTATTCCGTCAGTTCGCGGTGCTTTCATCACTGTGTCACTCCATCACAATTATTAGTAGTACGGGAATATTAACCCGTTGGCCATCGACGTCCCCCTTCGGGTGTGCCTTAGGTCCCGACTAACCCTAAGCTGATTAGCATAGCTCAGGAAACCTTAGTCTTACGGCGGGGGTGTTTCTCGCACCCCTTATCGTTACTTATGCCTACATTTTCTTTTCTATAAACTCCACCATACCTCACAGTACGGCTTCTACGTCGATAGAATGCTCCCCTACCACTCACGTTTAAAACGTAAATCCATAGCTTCGGTAGTATACTTATGCCCGATTATTATCCATGCTCGATCGCTCGACTAGTGAGCTGTTACGCACTCTTTAAATGAATGGCTGCTTCCAAGCCAACATCCTAGCTGTCTGGGCAATCAAACCGCGTTTTTTCAACTTAGTATACATTTGGGGACCTTAGCTGATGGTCTGGGTTCTTTCCCTCTCGGACATGGACCTTAGCACCCATGCCCTCACTGATGATTATCATTAATTAGCATTCGGAGTTTGTCAGGAATTGGTAGGCGGTGAAGCCCCCGCATCCAATCAGTAGCTCTACCTCTAAGTAACTATGATCATCGCTGCACCTAAATGCATTTCGGGGAGTACGAGCTATTTCCGAGTTTGATTGGCCTTTCACCCCTACCCACAGGTCATCCGAAAACTTTTCAGCGTTAAACGGTTCGGTCCTCCATTTAGTGTTACCTAAACTTCAACCTGCCCATGGGTAGATCACACGGTTTCGCGTCTACCACTACTGACTAAAGCGCCCTATTAAGACTCGCTTTCGCTACGGATCCATGACTTAATCACTTATCCTTGCCAGCAACGGTAACTCGTAGGCTCATTATGCAAAAGGCACGCCGTCACCCCACAAAGGGGCTCCGACCGCTTGTAGGCGTATGGTTTCAGGATCTATTTCACTCCGTTATTCACGGTTCTTTTCACCTTTCCCTCACGGTACTGGTTCACTATCGGTCTCTCAGGAGTATTTAGCCTTAGCGGATGGTCCCGCCAGTTTCAATCAGGGTTTCACGTGCCCCGACCTACTCAGGATACCACTATCCTTATCTTCTCTTACTTATACGGGACTATCACCCTCTTCGGTTTACCTTTCCAGGTAATTCTAATTCAATCCGCAAGAAATGTCGTGGTCCTACAACCCCAATATTGCCGTAACAACATTGGTTTGGGCTATTCCGCGTTCGCTCGCCACTACTAGCGGAATCACTTTTGTTTTCTTCTCCTCTGCCTACTTAGATGTTTCAGTTCAGCAGGTTCGCCTCCTATTCGGATACTATGTCTTCAACATAGTGGGTTGCCCCATTCGGATATCTACGGATCAAATCGTGTGTGCCAATCCCCGTAGCTTTTCGCAGCTTATCACGTCCTTCCTCGCCTCTGAGAGCCTAGGCATTCCCCATACGCCCTTATTTTGCTTATGTGCTTACAATTCTTTCGAATCGTACTTTCTATAAAATTTTTATTAAACAATAATATTAAATTACTATCTAACTGTATTTGTCGTTACAATATGTCAATGATCGTTTTGGACCGTAGTCCTAGTGGAGAATATCGGAGTCGAACCGATGACCTCCTGCGTGCAAGGCAGGCGCTCTAGCCAGCTGAGCTAATCCCCCGTTTTTAGGTCAACAGCTAACAGTTTACGGTTAACAGTAACTTTCAACGGTTTAACTAACCTCTAGAATTTCCTTTGTAATACTTAGTAGTCCCGGGCAGACTCGAACTGCCGACCCCTACATTATCAGTGTAGTACTCTAACCAGCTGAGCTACGAGACTCTGTATATTACTTATTTTATATTTGAACAAACAGCGAGAGTAAATAAACCAACCTCTTTTTTTCTCTAGAAAGGAGGTGTTCCAGCCGCACCTTCCGGTACGGCTACCTTGTTACGACTTAGCCCTAGTTACCAGTTTTACCCTAGGCAGCTCCTTGCGGCGACCGACTTCAGGTACCCCCGGCTTCCATGGCTTGACGGGCGGTGTGTACAAGGCCCGGGAACGTATTCACCGGATCATGGCTGATATCCGATTACTAGCGATTCCAGCTTCATGGAGTCGAGTTGCAGACTCCAATCCGAACTGAGACCAGTTTTTGAGATTCGCATCCAGTTGCCTGGTAGCTGCTTTCTGTACTGGCCATTGTAGCACGTGTGTAGCCCAGGACGTAAGGGCCGTGATGATTTGACGTCATCCCCACCTTCCTCGCGGTTTGCACCGGCAGTCTTGTTAGAGTTCCCGGCATGACCCGCTGGCAACTAACAATAGGGGTTGCGCTCGTTATAGGACTTAACCTGACACCTCACGGCACGAGCTGACGACAACCATGCAGCACCTTGTAAATTGCCCGAAGGAAAGTCTATCTCTAAACCTGTCAATCTACATTTAAGCCCTGGTAAGGTTCCTCGCGTATCATCGAATTAAACCACATGCTCCACCGCTTGTGCGGGCCCCCGTCAATTCCTTTGAGTTTCATTCTTGCGAACGTACTCCCCAGGTGGGATACTTATCACTTTCGCTTAGCCACTCAGTCCGAAAACCGAACAGCTAGTATCCATCGTTTACGGCGTGGACTACCAGGGTATCTAATCCTGTTCGCTACCCACGCTTTCGTTCATCAGCGTCAATAAGTATGTAGTAATCTGCCTTCGCAATTGGTATTCCATGTAATATCTAAGCATTTCACCGCTACACTACATATTCTAATTACTTCCATACTATTCAAGTCTAGCAGTATCAACGGCAATTTTACAGTTAAGCTGTAAGATTTCACCACTGACTTACTAAACCGCCTACGAACCCTTTAAACCCAATAATTCCGGATAACGCTCGGATCCTCCGTATTACCGCGGCTGCTGGCACGGAGTTAGCCGATCCTTATTCTTACGGTACCGTCAAATATCTACACGTAGATACATTTCTTCCCGTACAAAAGCAGTTTACAATCCATAGGACCGTCATCCTGCACGCGGCATGGCTGGTTCAGAGTTGCCTCCATTGACCAATATTCCTCACTGCTGCCTCCCGTAGGAGTCTGGTCCGTGTCTCAGTACCAGTGTGGGGGATCTCCCTCTCAGGACCCCTAATCATCGTCGCCTTGGTATGCCGTTACCACACCAACTAGCTAATGATACGCATGCCCATCTTTCACCGATAAATCTTTATTAATCAAATGATGCCATCCAATTAAACCATGAAGCATTAATCCGAATTTCTCCGGGCTATTCCTCTGTGAAAGGTAGGTTGCATACGCGTTACTCACCCATCCGCCGGTCTCTAGAAAGCAAGCTCTCTATACCCCTCGACTTGCATGTGTTAGGCCTGCCGCTAGCGTTCATCCTGAGCCAGGATCAAACTCTTCATCGTATATTTTTAATATTGTAAAAAGTTAGCTAGTTTATTCGTGATCCTAAAATCACCTTACTCTCTTTATTTTGTATGCTGTTGTCCAATATGTCTATGATCGTGTTTCAATCTCGCTACTACTTGATTTTCGAAGCGAGTGCAAAAGTAATCAACTTTTTCGATTTGACAAAAAAAAATTTGATTTTTTTTCTGTATCCCTCGTCAACCAGTCGGTTACTAAAGCGAGTGCAAAAGTAAAAACTTTATTTGAACTGGCAAAACTTTTTGAGAAAAAATTTTTCTTCCCTTTTTGCCAATCCTCAGTATTTACTGAAGCGGACTGCAAAGATAAGACTCTTTATTTCATTAATCCAAATTTATTTTTGAAAAATATTTCTGAACCAATCTGTCGTCTTTTCCTCTGCTTTTCTATGAACGTCTGCTTGTTTAATGCGGATGCAAAAGTAGCACCTTTTTTGCCACTTCCAAATTATTTGTTGCTTTTTTTGCAATGATTTTACACCTTTATTCGCAACTCGCTATTATGCTACCTTTTACACCTTGAAGTTTTTTTGCTTTTTTGCTGAGTTTTTACGTCTACACAGTCTCATTTAGTTATTTTGAACCAAAACGATGCTTTATCTCTTTTTTGAGCACTTTTCAAGGGATTTTGGTTTTGTATTCATTTTCAAACATTTAGCTTTTTTTACCTCCTACACCTATATAAAGGAGAAAAGGAAAACAATGCTAAAATAGGGTTCGGATTCGCTGAATAGCTAAAAAAAAGGCGTTCGTGTTCTACTTTATATAGGGTTCAGTTGAAGTTTAGTTTAAGGGTACTTTGACTAAAATCGACTTTCAGTGGACTTTCCTTGGACATTCCCTCGACAAAAACACCCTTTTTCCTAGGATACTCCAAGGAAAGTCGAAGAACTCTCGAGCTAAATGAACAGGCACCTAAAAAGAACCTAAAGAGAAACCCTTTGTTTTTAATCAGAAAAAAGAAGGCTGCTGTAAAAATAAAGGGAAAGGAGGGGTTTACCTCTCTTATATATAAAGGAGAAAAAAAAAGGAGAGCCTAAGCTCTCCTTTTTATACAAAAACAATATACTATTGTCTTATTTCTTTACAATGCGTTCTGTTTTATCAACGCCATTGCCTTTTATCTTTACAAAATAGGTCCCTGAAGACAACCCTTTCATATCTAACTCCACTTGGTTTGAAGTAAGTGTCGGTACATTTTTAACCAAACGTCCTGTCATATCAAAAACTTGAATAGACATCCCTTGCACCTGAATCTCTTCCGGAATTGTTACATTCAACTGATCCACTACAGGATTAGGCCAAATAGAGAAAGACAAATCGTTCAATTCAAACTCCTCCGTGGATAGATTATTGAAATCCGCACTACTTACAATAAGCGAATATTCCTGACCACCATCTTGCAATACTCCTTTATGAGATACTCTTATGGTATAAGTTCCCGCTTCAGCCCCTTCAATTTCTATTTTCTCAATATTATCTACATCATTATCATCTTGCAACGCGAAAAGATTATTAAAGTCTTTGTTTAATCTCCATGGATAATATTCTACTCCGTCTTTAAAAACGCGCAAATCTAAATCGTTCACCAAAGAGGGATTAAATAACACATAATTTTCATTTGAATTATTTCTATGATACAGACCCTCTGGATCAGTCCAAGATAATGTAGCAATAATTTTCCCTCCACTTTCTTTTACAATAAATTCTTTCTCATAAACACCCTCCTGCATTAACTCATTTTCTTCCACAATTGCAACTCCTGCATTTGCACCCAGCATAACCTGAACACCTGCTTTAGCATTAATCAATCCCCATCCAAATTTATGATCAGGACCTGGAGCATCACCAGCTTCATCCGCAGTATGCGCCATTAATGCGCGGATCGTTGCCGATTTAAAAGGCATTGGTTTATTCCCTATTGCCCACTGTTGCCAAAGCGCAATGACCCCAGTAATTGCTGGCGCAGCCATTGAGGTTCCTCCAAATGTTGCATACGCATCAGCTCTCGGAACTCCTATTACAGGTGTTGGCAAAACGTAATTACTTGAATAGACATTTACACCTTTAGCTGAAATATCGGGTTTAATACGAAAATCATTCGTCGGTCCATTACTACTAAAATAAGCAATACGTACACTTGCTGGTCCAGTATAATTAGCAACTTGAGACACAGCAGCCACAACAATTGCGTTTTTTGAAACGGTATGACCTAAAAGCAAATCTGCACCATTTTTAGTTGGATTCAATTTTCCTGCATAATCTTGATCATTACCTGCTGCTACGACAGGTTGATAGTATTTATAAGTATGTGTAATCCAATCAAAAGCCTGAGCACTCCTGTCATAAGTACCAAAATCATTTGCACGCACATACACCACACTTCCGTCATCACTAATTGCGGCAACACCATAAGAGTGATTAGAAACTAACAATCCATTTTCAGACGCTTCCAAATCCATTTTCTCTGTATCGTACTCCCAATTATAGCTTACTACAGTTGCTTCTGGTGCGATACCTTTAGCGCTAGCATTCACTCCTTTATTTAAAATTGTACCGATAACATGTGTTGCATGCGAACGTCCTTTAACAAACCTATTTAAGGCTGCTTGACTGATTCTATTTAGATCAGGTAATGCATCCTTCATATTTACTCTTGAGAATCCCTCCACACCTTTAAACTCGACATGTAAATCCAATCCTGGAGCACCATCCCACACCCCTACTGTAACTCCTTTTCCATCTAAATTCAAACCTAAATCTCCACCAGTAGCTATATCATTCACTCTTGCTGTTACTCGACTTCCTGCATTACTAGTGATATAGTAAATATAGGTGCCATCTTCCTCAACTCGTTGTAACGAATAGGCTCTACCATCTTCTGTAACGCCTTCTATTGGTCTATTATTTGCTTTGGCCAACTCATGAGCTTCTTGCTTTTCAACTCTAAATTTTGATAGCAAATTAGTGCGTTTTTCTTCAACAACACTCTCTTTATAGCTATTCACTATTTTTCGCTTTTGCTCTTGATTTTGAGCATGCATACTAAAACTACAAAATGCGGCAAAGCTCAATACTAAAACAATATTTTTTTTCATGATATTTTGTTTAACTTCTATAGGGTATTTTTATTCACGGGTGGAAAGGTAAAATATATATCTCAAAAAAAGATACCCTTTGGTTAATTTTAACAGAAAAAACAAGTGGACCCGTTATTTTATATTCTACAAGAGCTGTAAAGGAGAAATAAAACCAATACTAATACGACCAGTATTGCCGTCTACTTGCCCTAACTCAGTTTTTGCATAGGAAGAGTTCGCATACCAACGCCCTACATAAGCCGCATAAAATCGCAAGTCTAACTTTTTAAATGGGCTATATTGAATCATCGGACTCGCACCATAGCTTACGCGTATATGACTATTGCCAGCGTTTTCTACAGTAGTATGCTGTGCATAAGCATTACTTGTCATCAAGGTTAAGGAAAAAATCAACTTCGGATATACTTGATAGTCTAGTCTTGTCCAATGTTCAAGATATGCAACATCCTTAGCCATGATTGGTTTTTCTTCCTGAGACATGGAGCTAATAATTCCATGTCTATCAATGGCATCATGTGTATATTGAAAATCGTACATCCAGGTTAACTGTTTATTTTGATATTTATTTCCTAACGCGATGTAATACATTCCTTTATTTTTAGCTTGCGTAAAATAGCTATAGCTATAAGAAGTTTGAAATTGATTATCCCAAAAACTCCCCCTCCAATTACCAACGAAAGCCAACGGAACTTTTGTTTCTTCAATTCCTTTAGGTAGGATAATTGTTCCCTTTTTATCTAATCGATTAGCACTGGCATTAAGTACCTGTACATTGAAACGATGTTTTTCATTCACCTGGTAACCAACTCCAACTCCAACAAGATAGTTTTCGGAATGATTTAATATATCGTTATACTCTAAAACCTCTATGGGATTTAGATCAAATTCATATCCTCCCCAATCTGCAGAAAGTTTTCCTAAGGTCACATTTAATTTATCCGTTGCCTTCACATCAATAAAAGCAATATCTACTGTTGAATTAACATTATCTAGAGTACCCGGAATAGGAGCTGATGTAAAGCGATTTCTAAATCGAAAACCAACTTTTTCGTGCACTTTCGCACTTAAATCAATACGCAATTCATTACCACTAAAACGACTAGTTGCTAATTTGTCTTGCTTAAAATCAGAGTCAAGACCGTATCGCATATAAAAAACCAAATCAAAATCTTTCAGTAGATTTTGTTTATTTACGGGAATCAGAGGGTTGGTTAGAGAATCATTGGCACTACTCTGTTGGCCAAAAGCAAATGTTGATATTCCTATCAAGATTAAACACACAAGTCGTTTCATATCTTCATTGTTATTTTAATTTTTAATCCTTTTCCTTGTGTTTCTCTTACATAATCTTCGTTTCTAAAATCGAATTTTATCCTAAAAAATCACAATTGACTAAAAATCAAATAACATGCCGTTTTTAACTTTTAATTGAAATATAAAAGAATCCCAATTATTTAAAACGAAAAACGAATCATTTACAACACAAATATTAGCTTACCTTCAATTCAATTTCATTTTATCTTTTAATAAATTTCACTTGGTACTTTTTAAATGCCCCCGTGATGGTGAGAAAATACATTCCTCTTGATAAAAAGGAAACATTCAAGCTTTGTCTATTCGCTGCTTGTATAGGCAAGCTAGTGATGTATTTTCCAGATTGATCGTAAATTACAACTTCAAGTGCTGTAAAAACAAAGGGCTGCGGAATCTCTATATTGAGGATTTCCTCTACTGGGTTAGGCCAAGCAACAACTTGTTCGACGTCTTTTTCCTCTTGTTCTGCAAGTAAAACGACCCCATTATACGTATTTCCATTGACAATTAGACTGTAGTCTTGTACTTGATTTTTCAATTGCCCTTTATGAGAAACGACAACCTCATAAACGCCCAATGCTGGATTCTCAATGTCGATTCTCTCCACATTGTCAACTTGATTATCTCCTTGAACAGCCTTGCTTTCGACAAAACGCTCAGTTAACTTCCAAGGAAAATAAACTATTCCGTCTTTATACACGCGTAAATCTAAATCGTTTACTAATGTTTTGCTTGCGTTTGTTTCAGAAAAATTTTCTTCCTTAAAGGTACCCGCAACATCCGTCCAACAAATAGTAAATGACAGTTGGTCCATTGGCTCCTCTACGCTTATACGAATAACTTTTGATTCTTTGTTTAGCAAGGTCTCCTCTCTTATAACCGCTTGTTTATTGTTGGCAGCATCTAGTAATTGAATTCCATTCCAAGCATGCACAACGCCCCAACCTGTTCGTGCATTCGGTCCTTTTTCTTGTGAAAAAGGCTTAGCACTATTTATCATGATTCCCTTTATTGTAGCTGCTTTGTATGGAAAATGACTGTGATTGAGTCTCCATTGTTGCCACAATAATAAAATTCCAGCAACAGATGGAGCCGCCATAGAAGTTCCACTCAAAGTTGTGTACAGATTATCTTTTTCAATATCTCCATTAGTAAAACGATACTGATACGCCGTTGATAACACATCCTTTCCTATAGCCACAATATCGGGTTTAATGCGAAAATCATTAGTAGGTCCATTACTACTAAATTCCGTTTCTTCGAAAATACCTGAGGCCTGTAAACTTATTGCACCAACAACAATTGCATTTTTGGCATTCGCATGTCCCAATAGCAAATCCATTCCTTGTTTCTCTGGATTAACAATATTCGCATATAATTTATCATTCCCTGCAGCAATGACGGGTTGTAAGTAAGGATATAGATACGTCAATTGATCTAGGTGCACCGCATCGATACTATAAGTTCCGAAATACTCTTTAGGTAAAAGGGGTTGTTTGTTATCATCAACTGCGGCAATGCCATAGGAATGATTGGACACTAAGATGCCTTGTCTGCCTAAGTTTCCTAACTTAACCATATCATTATTCCATTGGTAACTCAGTGCTTCTGCTTTAGGAGCCATCCCCTTCGCTTCGCGATTTTTCCCTTCAGCAAGTATAGTCCCTGTAACATGTGTAGCGTGATTTCGCCTTCTTTCTAGGTCTACAAAAGTACGAGTCCCTTCTTCCGTATTCACTTCCCATTTATCAAGTATTTTTACGCGTCCTTGTGGTTGTCCGCTAAACTCTTTGTGTTTGGGAAAAACTAAATCCCCATCAATAACACCAACTACCATTTGCTGTCCTAATAACGCATTAAAGGTAGGGTTCGTTGATTCACTCAGTTGATTCACTCCACTACTTGCTCTAGAAATCACATTATGCGTCTTAAAGTAAATAACTGTATTTCGCTCCATACGCTGAGCTTGATAATAATTTACTTCATCCGTAAATTGAGCTTTAAAATAACGATTGTGCTTTTGGTATTCTCGTAACTTTTCGCTTGCTGAAGCTGCTTCTTTTTCTATTTGCAGCTGTATATGCTCCGCGTCTTCTGTTGTGTACTTCTGCTGCAATTGTTGTCGAATGGCAGGTGATTGAGCAGATAAACTTACCCCTCCAAGAACAAAAAGAATACTCCATAACGCGGACATTTTCGGCATAACTTTGATTTAGAAAAATTACTAATTAACACGATCGTGTTTTTCAACTTAAAAGTGAGGTTTAAATTTATAATAAATTAAGTCAATTGCAATATATTTTTATCTTTGACATTCATTAAATCAAAAACTATTCTACCTTATGTATATAAAAAAAGTGATTATGGGCGCTGCATTAGGCGCTGCTGTATTTTCTATCTCTTGTCAAAACAAGGCTAAATGGGATGAAACCAATGCTTTTTTTCAAGAAAGTGAATTGCCTTACCATACGGCTGATTTTTCAAAAATACAGAACAAAGATTTTAAACCTGCCCTATTAGAAGGTATGCGTCAGCAAGCAGAAGCCATTGAGAAGATTGCATCAAATAGCGAAGCGCCTACATTTTCTAATACCATTGAGGCACTAGAACTTTCAGGTACCCTTCTTACGCGTGTTAGCCATGTTTTTCATCTATTAACAGGAGCGCATACGAATGATGAATTAATTGAGATTAACAGTGAACTAGCACCAAAATTTGCGACCCATACAGATGGCATTTACTTAAACGACGCTTTATTTGAGCGTGTTAAGCAATTGCACAAGGATCGCACTATTTTAGGTCTTGATGAGGAACAAGTAAGGCTTATTGACGTATACTATGAGCGCTTTGTGCAAGCAGGTGCAAATTTAAGTGCAGAAGCTAAAAAACAATTAAAACAGCTCAATCAGGAGATTGCGACCTTGACAAACGAATTTAGCGATAAACTCTTAGCTGCAACAAAGGCTGGTTCTGTTTCATTTACCAAAGAGCAATTACAAGGTTTACCTGAGGAGGATTTCACCTCTTTACAACAAAAAGACGGAAAGTATTTACTTGCTTTGAACAATACTACCCAGCAACCAGCATTGAGTCAGTTACAGCAAAAAGAAACCCGTGAGCATTTATTTCAACAAGCGTGGATCCGAGCGGAAAAAAAGGACAAAAATGACACGCGTTCAACTATTGTTGCATTAGCTAAAAAACGAGCGGAAAAAGCAAAATTATTGGGATTCGACACCTATGCTGCTTGGAGTCTACAAGGAACAATGGCCCAAAACCCAGCGCGTGTTTTTTCGATGTTATCAAATTTGAGTTCACATGCAATGCAAGCGGTAAAAGAAGAGACCGAATTATTGCAAGGGGCTAATAAATCTGCAACCCCATTAACTGCTGCGGATTGGACCTATTATGCAGAACAAGTAAGACAGGAGAAATTCGCCTTGAATCAAGAAGAGCTAAAACCTTATTTTGAACTAGATAAAGTGCTTAAAGATGGTGTTTTCTTTATGGCTAAATACTTGTATGGAATTTCTTTTATTGAGCGAAACGACATCCCTGTTTGGCATGAAGACGTTAAAGTATATGAATTCTTCAACAAAGATGGCAGCAAGTTAGGGTTATTTTATACTGATTATTTTCAACGTGATTCAAAACAAGGAGGAGCTTGGATGAGTAATATTGTAGATCAATCGTACTTGATGAATCAATTGCCTGTCATTTATAATGTTGCTAATTTTCCAAAACCCGCAGAAGGTCAGGCTTCTTTGTTAACGCTTGATCAAGTTGTTACCTTGTTCCACGAATTTGGTCATGCTTTACATGGTCTATTTGCTGATCAAAAGTATCCTACTTTATCTGGGACAAATGTTTCCCGTGATTTTGTAGAATTTCCTTCTCAATTTCACGAGCACTTTGCTTTTGACCCTCTTATTTTGGACAATTACGCGAAACATTATCAAACGGGGTATATTATGCCTCAAGCCTTTGCAGACAACATTAAAGCTGCTGCGGGCTTCAATAAAGGCTATAGTTTAACGGAATTGTTAGGTGCTACATTTTTGGATTTAGCTTGGCATAGTATCGATGCAAATACAGAAATTACAGATGTGGATCAATTTGAAATTGATGCTTTAAATAAATACGGGATTTATACTTCCTTAGTTCCTCCAAGATATCGATCTTCTTACTTTAGTCATATTTTTGGTGGCGGATATGCCGCGGGATACTACTCTTATAAATGGTCAGAAATGATTGACTTCGACGCTTACGCCTGGTTAATGGAAAACGGGGGTATAACCCCTCGAAATGGAGAGATTTTGCGCAAGAAGCTATTTTCTAGAGGAAACACAGTACCCTTAGATAAATTATATCGTGATTTTAGAGGTAAAGATCCGAATATTGATGCATACTTACATTATTCTGGTTTTTCAAAACAATAAAAAACAAACAAAGCTATCCTCACCGATAGCTTTGTTTGTTTTAGGTTACTCTTTTTCGCATCACAAGAAAATAGTACCTTTGTTGCAAATCAATTTTTTCAGATGAATATCAAACTACTGGCTATCGGCAAAACAGATAATAAGGAATTACAAACCCTAATGAATGACTACATGAAGCGTTTGTCTTTTTACGTCAAATTTGACATGGAGATTATCGCTGATATCAAAAATGCTAAAAATCTATCCGAAGCCCAGCAAAAACAAAAAGAAGGTGAATTGATTTTAAGTAAAATTGGCCCTACTGATTTTTTGGTTCTCCTCGATGAAAAGGGAAAAGAATTCACAAGCGTAGATTTTGCGGATGAACTACAGAAGAGAATGAATGCGGGAATCAAGACCTTGGTATTTGTTATTGGTGGACCGTATGGTTTTTCAGAAGAAGTCTATAAAAATGCGAAAGGGAAAATATCACTTTCAAAAATGACATTTTCCCATCAAATGATTCGCTTATTTATTATTGAACAACTCTATCGCGGATTTACCATTTTGCGCAATGAGCCTTATCATCATCAGTAACCTAGTATATACGATCTTCGTTTACAAACTGCTTGCTTATTTTTAACTCTTCCAACAAGATTCTCAGTTGTAGATACTGTTCGAAATCTAACTCCTTACTGAATCCCAATTGGAGGCTATCTTTGCCTTGCGTTACTTCTACTAGTTGCTTGCGATCCGTTGCCTTTCCTTCAAAGAAAACATCATTAGATGCGTTGACATAAAGCAAGTTATCTGTAGAGGCGGGACGCTCAAAGCTATAATCTAATGATTTAAACGGAAAAAAGGATAAATGTTTGTTTAGCGTATCTGCATAGCTGTAAAAAACGCCTTTTTCATCCATATGTAAATTCGCTTTGTCGTATTTTTTATTCTTGATTCCCGACACGATTTCCAATACCTCTTTTGCATTGAGTTCTCGCTCAATGTGAAAGATAAAATTAGTTCCTCCTATTTTGTTGTTATCGTTTAAAAGAGGGTGAATCCCATCCTCAGCATATTCGATATAAATTGGCGAGTGATCGTCAATTCCTTCTTCAACAATATAGGCTGCACGAGCTAATTTCATTTCTTTTTTATCACAGCTCATAAACAAGCAAAGAAAAGGTAATACAAACAGTAATTTTCTCATATCATCAATTGGTTTAAAATTTTTCTAACTTCATTTGCTTCTTTAACATCGTGTACACGTAAAATTTTCGCACCTTTTTGTAGGGCGATTGTATTCAACACAGTTGTTCCATTCAACGCTTCTTGTGGTGTACAATCCAAGAGTTTATACAGCATGGATTTACGGGATATTCCCACGAGTAATGGCGATTCAAAACAGTGCAAATGCTCTAGTTTAGCCATCAACTCATAATTTTGCTCCATCGTTTTGGCAAAGCCAAACCCTGGATCTAAGATAACATCATTAATTTTAGCTGCTCTAGCTTGCGCTAATCGCTCTGAAAAATAATAGCGCATATCCACAATTAGATCATCGTATGTTGTCATGCTTTGCATGGTTTGAGGATTTCCTCTCATGTGCATCATAATATACGGAACTTGTAATTGTCCTACTACGTCAATCATCTGCTCATCTAACAAGCCTGCAGCAATATCATTTACAATAGCTCCCCCTGCTTCAATAGCCTCTTTAGCTACTTTAGCTCGAAAGGTATCGATGGATATTTTTATCGTTGGAAATTGCTTAACGAGCAAAGACACTACACTTACTAACCTTTTAATTTCCTCTTCTTCACTGACGAATTCGGCACTGGGCTTAGAAGAATAAGCTCCTAAATCTATAAAATCGGCCCCTTCTGACAGCATTTTTTCTGTTTGTTTTACAAAGTCAACATCCGTTTTGTACTGTCCTCCGTCATAGAAAGAGTTGGGCGTAATATTTAAAATTCCCATGATTTTTGGGGTAGATAAATCAATCAATTCTCCTTTGCAATTTATTGTCATACAGCACAATTCAATATTTTATCTTATTTTTATCTATATTTAATTTTCCAAAAGGTGTAACATTATTTTCAACACCATAGTATTATTACTATTTTTGAAAAATAATCCAATACAAATATAGTTTAAATGAGTACTACTTCTATACAATATGATCAGGTAATTGCTATTTGCAAATCGTTATTCCAGAAAAAGATGCACGATTACGGATGTGCTTGGCGTATCATGCGCTTGAGTTCATTGACAGATCAAATTTACATCAAAGCTCAGCGCTTGAGAAGTATTCAAGAAAATACTGTACGCAAAGTGGACGAAGGGGAAATCCCAGAATTTATAGGCATTGTAAATTACTGCATTATGGCGTTAATTAACGCTGAAATTGGCGTGGGAAAATACCCGGATTTAACGGCAGAAGAAGTAGAGTCACAATATGACAAACACGTATTGGAGACTAAAGCCTTAATGGAAAACAAAAATCACGATTACGGAGAGGCTTGGCGTGATTTACGCGTTAGTTCGCTAACAGATTTAATTTTACAAAAGTTACTCCGCGTAAAGCAAATTGAAGACAATAAAGGAAAAACACTAGCGTCCGAAGGCATTGAAGCTAACTATCAAGATATGTTAAACTATGCTGTATTCGCTTTGATTCACCTTGAAATAATAAACGAATAAATAACCATCAACCCACTAATTATGAAATTCATCACGCAACTGTCGCGCATTTTTGTAGGCGTATTATTTATTTTATCTGGTTTAGTAAAATTGAATGACCCTACGGGTTTTTCCTTTAAACTAGAAGAATACTTTTCAGAAGCAGTTTTAAACTTGCCTTTTTTAACGCCTTATGCCCTTTCTCTAGCAGTTGTACTGGTCATTGCTGAAGTCATTTTAGGTGTAGCTTTATTATTGGGTTTCATGCGTAAATTAACGTTGACGTTATTATTTTTAATGATTGTATTCTTTACATTCTTAACCTTCTATTCTGCTTATTTCAATAAAGTAACAGACTGTGGTTGTTTTGGGGATGCTGTCCCTTTAACTCCTTGGGGATCGTTTACCAAAGATATTGTCTTATTGATTCTCATTCTTATTCTCATCAAATTTAAATCGTTTATTCAACCTATATTCCAAGCCAAAACCAACAATTTAATCCTGATGATGACTGTGATTTTAAGTTGTTTTATGGGGTATTGGGTATTGAATCACTTGCCTTTAAAAGATTTCAGAGCATACAAAGTGGGAACGGATATTCAGAAGGGAATGGAAATTCCTGCAGATGCTCCGAAAGCAGAATACCAAATGACGTTTTACTACAATGTAAATGGCAAAGAAGAAAAATTCACGGATAAAGAGCTAGGTAATATTCCAGAAGGTGCTGAATTTGTTCGTCGCGAAGACATTCAATTAAGCGAAGGATACCAACCGGCTATTCACGATTTAACGATGGATTTAGATGGAGAAGAGCACTTGACAGCAATGTTAGAAGAACCCAAGTTAATTTGGATTATTTCGTACGATTTAGAGCGTGCAGATGCGGAAGGATTACAAGCAATGAAAGACTTTGCAAACAAAGCGATTGTCAAAGGTTACGTTGTTGCAGGACTAACAGCTTCTAGTAATGCCATTATCGACGGCGTAATTAAAAAATACGAATTGCCTTTCCTTTATTATACTGCTGATGCAACGACGCTTAAAACCATTGAAAGAGCAAATCCGAGTATTGTCGTAGTAGAAAAAGGAGTCATTGTTGAAAAGAAACACTGGAAAGACCGCAATCAGGTTACCCTAAAATAGAACCATCTTGCTGACTTATTTCACAAAAAAATTAGGTTACGCCCTACTCACTCTTTGGGGGGTGGTTAGTGTAGTTTTCTTTTTGTTTACCATTTTACCTGGTGATCCAGCGCGCATGATGTTGGATCAAAATGAAAGTGCTGAACAACTATTGGCTATAAAAAAGAAGTATGGATTTGATCAACCCATTAGCAAACAATACGCGCTATATTTGAATGATTTATCTCCCCTTTCACTGCATAGTACATTAGCTGAAGATTACAGTTTTAGACATGAAAACAAGTATCATGGTTTGGTTTTATTCACGACAGGACAAACTGAATTGATGCTCAAAGCTCCCTATTTAAGAGAGAGTTTTCAAAAGAACGGAAAAACGGTTAGTAGTATTTTGGCAGAAACACTGCCTAATACTGTACTATTGGCCACAGTGGCTATTGGGATTGCCCTTTGTATTGGTGTACTATTAGGGGTATTTTCCGCTTTACATGTCAATACGTGGTTGGATCGTCTAATTTCCGTTGTGAGTACCTTTGGAATGAGCATTCCCTCTTTCTTTAGTGCGATTTTATTCGCCTGGATTTTCGGTTATCTCCTGCACACCTATACCCAATTGCCCATGACAGGTAGTTTGTATGAAGTGGATGATTACGGCGATGGACGTTATTTAGCGTTGAAAAACATCATTTTACCCGCACTTGTTTTGGGAATTCGTCCTTTATCTGTCGTTATTCAACTGATGCGAAACTCCCTATTAGAAGTTTTGAGTTTGGATTATATTCGAACAGCCAAAGCGAAAGGGATGAGTACCACACAAGTAATCTATAAACACGCGTTGAAAAACGCACTTAATCCCGTTGTAACAGCACTTTCTGGTTGGTTTGCCTCCATGTTAGCTGGCGCGGTTTTTGTAGAGTATATTTTTGGATGGAATGGATTGGGTAAAGAAATTGTAGAAGCCTTAAACACCTTAGATCTTCCCATTATCATGGGAGCTGTACTTACTATTGCAACAGCTTTCGTAATCCTAACAATTTTAGTAGATTTGATCTATGCTTATTTAGATCCTAGAATAAAGCTAAACGAATAAATATTAACCCATTATGAAGAAAATTTTTATTGCCCTTTCTATACTTGCTTTAACAGCTACTGCTTGTAAGCAACAAACAGAGAAGTTGGAAGTTATTTCAACTGAAGAACCAACTCCAACAGCTACAACAACTGAAGATGCAAATGTTGATACCACAAAATTTGCCCCAGCAGCTTTGAATCAAGTATTTCACAAATTAGATGGAAATACAATTAGCTTTCAAGAAATACTCACACAATACGCAGGTAAAAACATCCTCATTGACGTGTGGGCTGCTTGGTGTCCGGATTGTATCAAAGCACTTCCTGAAATAAAAAAAATTAAAGCTGCATTTCCAGAAGTTGTTTTCGTCAATTTATCTTTAGATAAAACACCTGAAGCTTGGAAAGAAGCGATTGAAAAATACGGTATTGAAGGGGAACAATTCCACCTCAACGACGAGAAGCGAATGAAAGGAACCTTTGGACAAGCGATTCAGTTAAACTGGATTCCTCGCTATATGGTAGTAAATAAAGAAGGTAAAATTGAGCTTTTCAATGCTACAGAGAAAAACTTTGAAGACATAAAAGCCTTATTAAATACAATACAATAATTATGAGACACCCAATTGTTGCTGGAAACTGGAAAATGCACAAAACTCTTTCAGAGACTCATGTGCTATTAGATGAGTTAATTGAACTATTGCCTACAGGTAAAGAAGTAGAAGTGATTGTAGCTCCTACTTTTACAAACTTAGCGAGTGCAGTAGATCACTTAGAAGGAACAAACATTCAAGTGGCAGCTCAAAATATGCACCAAGCAGAAGGTGGTGCTTTTACAGGAGAGATTTCTGCTCAAATGTTGTTAAGCGTTGGTGTTGAAACTGTCATAATCGGACACTCGGAACGAAGACATTACTTTAAAGAAACGGACGCTATTTTAGCAGATAAGGTAAATACGGCATTCAAACATAATATGCGTGTCATCTACTGTATTGGTGAAGAGTTAAAAGACCGTGAAAGCAAACAATACCTCAATGTTATTTTCAATCAGTTGAGAGATGGATTATTCCATTTAAGCAAGGCGCAATGGGAGAATATTGTAATCGCTTATGAACCTGTATGGGCTATTGGAACTGGAGAAACAGCAACACCAGAACAAGCACAAGAAATTCACGCTTTTATTCGCCAAGAAATTGAACGTCAATACGATAAAACAGTTGCAGAAAATACATCTATCCTCTATGGAGGTAGTGTTAAACCTACTAATGCAAAAGAAATTTTCTCTAAACCCGATGTTGACGGTGGTCTAATTGGTGGAGCGGCTTTAGTAGCTAGCGATTTCGCAGCAATCGTTGCAGCAATTTAAAAAAAATCAATCTTTTATATCTCAGCCTATCTATTGCAGATAGGCTTTTTTATTTTTCATCTTTGTTATTTATAAAGATTCTAAATAATTTAGTATCTTTGTGCTACACAAATAAAAACTACACGATGTCCTATAATCAAGAAATTGTAACATATAGCCAAGATAAATCAGTTAAAAATGGTGTTTTTCTAAAAGAACTAGCTCCGCAAACGCTAGCAGATGACATTATAGGTTTAACCCATCGCGACGATTATTATGTGTTTATCCTGGTTCTAAACGGAACCTTCCGCATCAATTGTGAGTTACAATCACACAAACTTCAAACGAGAGATTTATTTCTAATCAAACCCTATCAGATTCACACGATTGAAGAATACAGTGAAGATTTTTTTGCACATTTTTTAAGCATTCAAGACTTTCGAATTCCGGATGAGTTAACCTATCTTCTTTTCAATTTACCCAATACGCAACAGCGCATTTCCTTGAAAACAGCAGCTTGTCAAACCTTACTCGAAACAATTCATCTATTGACAAAATATGAAACGCAGAAAGAAGAGTATACTACAGAAATGACCAATGGTTTATTTCAGGCAATTATCTATAAAATTGGCTCTCTTTATAAAGAAACTACTCGAGTGCCTGAAGTTTCTGCTATTAACCAATCCAACGTAATTACATCCAAATTTAAACGTTTAATTACAACGCAAACCCATTTGAAGCAACCTTCTTATTTTGCTGATTTATTGTTTATCACTCCTGCGCATTTAAATGACTGTGTCAAAAAAACAACCGGAAAAACCGTGAGTTATTGGTTAAAGAAATCCATTATTGATGAAGCCAAACGCTTATTGTATTACACGACCAAATCGGTTAAGGAGATTGCTTTTGCTTTAGGATATGAGGATCACACTTACTTTTCGCGTTTATTTAAAAAGCACGTGAAGCAAACCCCATTACAATTTAGAGGAGATATTATCCCTTTGGTTCACTAATTTTTAAGGGACACAAAAGTAAGCTTTCATAGGGATCACCTGTTAATCCTAAGAGTTTTGCAAAGGCGGGTTCCGTTTTTAAATAGGTGATGGTACTAAAATCAATTTTCTTTTAATGTGCATTCATTTTAGAAAATAAATTAATGATAATCACCCCTAAAATAATAAAAGCCATACCGATAATTGCGGGTACATCTGGTTTTTGACCGTAGACAAGAATTGCGACAACGGTGACTAATACGATTCCTATTCCAGACCAAATAGCATACGCGATTCCAACAGGAATGGTACGAAGCGTTAAGCTCAAAAAATAAAAAGCTACCGCATACATTGTTACTGTAATAATACTTGGAATAATTTTGGTAAACTCATGGGATGCTTTTAGGGCACTAGTTGCGATTACCTCACTAACGATAGCAATAAGTAAGAAAAGAAAGTTTTTCACCGTTTACATGATTAAAAAACAAAGGTAAGCTAGATTCATTCATGAAGAAGAATCACCGCCGTATTTTAACGTGCTTAATTTCTTTGTTTCTATTTATTCTCTCATGTACCAATAGTGATCAACGCCATCCAGATCAAAAGTATAAGCAGCGTGAAAGCCAATTTTACCCAACACGCGTATAGAGCTTTCATTCTCCACTTCAGAAACGGCAAAGATGGGGTGTTGTTTGAAGTGCTTAGCAGCATAATCTAAGCATGCCTTTGTCGCTTCAGTTGCATAGCCTTTTCCCCAGGCATCAAATCGAAAACGATACGCTAAATCTAAATATTCACGCAGGCCGTTTAAACCATTTTCAACTAATTTAAACCCACACCAACCGATAAACTCCCCCGTGTTCTTTTCAATAATTGCCCAACGTCCAACGCCAAAATCAGCGTATTGTTTTTGAATAAATTCAATGATTTCATTTGCTTCCTCCATCGAAGTAATAACCATACTTCCCACATATTTTACTACGCGCTCGTCACTGTCTAAATTGTAAATTCCCGGTGCATCTTCTTTTGTTATCTCTCGAATGATCAAACGATCTGTTTCAATAATTGTCGCCATAATTATGTTGTATTTCTTACTAATTTAATAAAATTATCCTTATAAATTGGAAGATATACTAAAAACTACTTATTCCTCTTTTTTATAGAAAGAAGGGAGCCGTGGTGAGGTAATCAGTTCTGCTTTTTTGTGTTTTTGCTTTTTTGTACAAACTCTCAATATTTAGAAGATTTCCGCGACAACTTGATAACACATCGCAATCTCCCCTTCGTTTCGATTTCCTCTCACTGTTCTACAAAATCACCTTGCATCCACTTCTAATTTCTTAAAAATAACACTTGAGGTATGTCCCCCAAAACCAAAAGTATTATTCATAGCAACCTTAACCACTTTATGCTGAGCAACATTAGGCGTTAAATTTAAGGCCTCACTAATTGCGGGATCCAAAGTATCTAAATTAATCGTAGGTGGAATCATTCCCTCCGTTATACTCTTAATACACAAAATTGATTCTATAGCACCCGCTGCTCCAAGGAGATGCCCTGTCATGGATTTGGTGGCACTCACATGCAGTTGGCTAAGATGGTCTTTAAAAAGATGTTCTATCGCTTTGCATTCACTAATATCTCCAACTGGAGTAGAAGTTGCATGAGCGTTAATATAATCGACCGCTTGTGCCTGGAGGCCTGCGTCAGTTAAAGCTTGTTGCATCGCTGCAATTGCTCCTTCTCCTTCGGGATGTGTTGCCGCCACGTGATAGGCATCAGAGGCAGAGCCATAACCAACTAACTCACAGTAAATCTTAGCTCCTCTTTTTTGCGCGTGCTCTAGTTCCTCCAGCAATAAAATACCAGCTCCTTCACCCGCCACAAATCCTGTTCGGTGGGCATCAAAAGGACGAGATGCTTGGCTTGGATATTCATTGGCCGTAGATAAAGCTTTCATCGCATTAAACCCTGCAATAGCCGATTGGCAAATCGTAGCTTCCGTTCCTCCTGCTAAGATTAAATCTGCTCTGCCTAAGCGAATAGCATCAAAAGCACTGCCAATTGCGTTATTTGACGCAGCACAAGCTGAAGCTACGGCATAGCTAATTCCCTTTAAACCATAGCGGATAGAAATTTGCCCTGCTGCCATATTCGAAATCATCTTGGTAATAAAGAAAGGATTAAATCGAGGTTGAGTTGTATCTTTTCCAAAATTCAATATTTCCTCTTCTAACGTTTCTAAACCGCCAATTCCCGTAGCGATAATTGCTCCAAATCGATGGCGATTGATCTGCTCCCAATTTAATTGAGCATCCGAGATACATTCTTCACTAGCCGCAATAGCATATTGCGTAAATAAATCCATTTTTCTCGATTCAGGCTTAGTAAAATAGAGCAAAGGATCAAATCCTTTTACTTCACAAGCAAATTTGGTTTTAAAATGAGTAGCATCAAAATGCGTGATCGATGCAGCTCCACTTTTTCCTTGAATGGCCTTGTTCCAGAACGCATCTACATTATTTCCTAAAGGCGTAATAGCACCTAAGCCCGTAATAACAACTCTTTTCATAATTTTCATTTTTTTTATACTTACTAATAAGTAAGTGATGGGGTTAAAAAAATTTAGTGTATTCTCTTACAAACTACAATTCGTTATTTCAATTGTTCCAAGAGAGAATAACAATATCCTTTGTAATCAACATATTTATTTACTCTTGACAATTGTAAACTAGCCACCAAACTTGACAAGATTAAAAAAGCACGTTGTTTTTCTTCTTCTTCAAAATGAAAAACCTTTAACTTCTTTCCTTCCATCAAAACTCCAGCTAACCAATGCACGATTAAATCAACAATTTTCGTCACTTCTACTTGCGTAGTTGGAAATAACGTTTCAATATCCGTTGACAAAGCACCAACGATACAGAGTTTTCGTTCTCTTTGACTTTTAATATAGATTTTAATAAACGTTTCTATCTTTTTACTGGGATCAAATTGCAAGGCATCCATGTTGGCAATCATCTCTTCAAAACGCTGAATATTCGTTTTGACAATACTCGTTCCCAAGTTTTCCTTACTCGCAAAATAGTAATGTATAGCCGCATTTTTAATCCCTAAAGCCGTAGAAATATCTTGATAGCTAAAACCATTATATCCCTTGGTCAAGATTAATTCTTCTCCTAACTCTAAAATGCGTTCTCTAGTTCCCGACATAATTCTTGATTTAATAACAAAACAATATTACTTACTAATTAGTAAGTAAACAATTTATTTAACTATTTTTTTTTGCGTTAGTTAGCTGCCAACTTTGAACTGCCTAATTTTTTCTCCTAAGTAAAAACAAACCTTCCTCCTACAACACCAAAAAAAAACCACTCCAACAAAGGAATGGTTCTTCTTTTACTTGCATATTTTCTATAAACCGATAACCGTAAACTATTTCACATACTTCGGTGGAACTGTTGTGTGATTTCCATCTACATTTCGACTAATAATAAAGTGAGGAGAGGCCATTTCGATATTGTTTTCTGCAAAAACATCTTGGGCATGTTGACGTAAATCTGAATAAATCTTAGCTGTCATTTTTGCTTCCTTAATATACACGTTCAATTGGTAATCCACATAAAAATCTCTGAATTGATCTTGTAAGATAAATGGTTTTTGGCGTTTCAATACGTGTTCCGTACGATTAGCTACTTCGTACAACATTTCGTGTACTTTTTGCCAAGGCACATCATAACCAACAGCAATGCTTGTATGTAAAATTAGCCCATGTTCTTTGGCTGATTGAGAGTAATTCACCGTATGAGCCGACATAATATTAGAATTCGGTATGGTAATAATCTCATTTTTAGGGGTTTTAATACGGGTAACCAAGGCCGTTTTTTCTAAAACATCACCAGTATACTCTCCTAATTTAATGCGATCGCCAATTTTAAACGGGCGCATATAGGTAATCACCAATCCAGCGACTAAGTTTCCAATCACTGAAGTTGATCCTAAAGATAAAACAATCCCCGCAAATACGGATACTCCTTGAAATATAGAAGAGTCAGAGTTGGGCAAATATGGAAATATCAAAATGAACATGAATATAAACATCAAGGCACTAATGATATTGTAAGTAGGAAATGCCCAATCGGGATAAAATCCTTTAATGGTAATCTTATTCGTAGCTATTTTTTCAGCTAAGGAGCGTACAAATTTTTGTATATACTTAAATATAAACACAATCACTAAGATGGTAAACAACTTAGGCATATAAGCTTTGACGCTTCTTCCTACTGCTTTTAGTGGAGACATGACATAGTCTAACAACTGATCGGAAATGTGTTTGGTAAAGGGGAAAAGTTTAAATACGGCTAGTAATCCAAAGTAGAGAAAAATCAATACAATAAGGAAACGAACTACTTTTGCCATTGAAATTGTGGTCAACATGGCTCGATGATCGTCAATGATACCGAACATTCCCTTAATTTTCTTACCGCGTTGTTTCCAGATCATCACTTTAACTCTTCTATACCAGTAGTAGATGTATTTGATGATAAATATTTCCGCAATGATGATTCCGATTGTACCCGCAATTTGCAAGAGCACTTGTTGCCAACTCATGCTGTGTTGTTGTTCTTCAACAGTAGCGATAATCTTGTTCTTATAAAACTGTGCGGCTAGAATTTTGGTTTTATTTTCTTGTGTGGCTTGAATGGTATCTACACTCATTAAAATCTCGTTCTCATACATCAAGTTCAAATAATTACCCGTATCCACTAATTTGATAGAATCACCTTCAAACAGATAGTTATCCACCAAGGAAGCAATCTTTTTTTCGATTGATTTTGCGCGTTGTTTAGAAGTAAAGGACCCAATATTTCCATAGACATTGAACAGCGTATCATGCATCACTACGACAGGTGTTTTTTCTAACACAATAAACGCAGGTTGCACAGCCTCAACTTTTTCTGCTGCTGTAGTTGCTGTTTTTTTGTTTTTACCCGTAGCAAAAGCAAAAGTTTCTAAAAGCAAAAAAAGCAGTAGAATAAAAAAACGAAAATTTAAGGGATTCTGTTTCATAGGTATATTTCAATATATCCTAACAAATTTAACAGAAAAATCTGAATATAAAATCTTATTTTCCTTCTAATACTTCCTACATTCTTTTTCATTGCCCCAATAAATTCATTCATTCCTGATTCAATATAACCAAATCAAGTAGATGTTCTTCTATTGCTATCTTACTATTTGATAAGGGAAAAGAATGTAGTATCTTGGAATGCTATAGCAATATAAGCAATGAAAAAGACTATTCTACTGCTCCTTTTAAGCTTGGGGACTTGGGGATGTACGGATTATATTCGAAATGAAGATCAACCAGCTTCTCCTAATCGATGGAAGGCAAATTTTAAGATTCAAGATCGAGTGGTTCCCATTATCTTTGAGTTGGATACGGTTCCTTTAAATATTTATGGGTATCGCGTTCGTTTTATCGACGGCCCTGGAAAAAACCAGAAGGAAATCGTCAAGATTATAGGCGATAGCATCAGTGTAAAATTGGACTACTTTGGCGAAGTTCACTTAAAGGGAATCCTCAAAGATCAGCAAATTACTGGGGTGTTTCAACATCAAAAAAGCAAGCCACCTCTTGAAATTGCCTTTACTGCCCACCCAACGAGTGAACGCCGTTTTACACCCGTAACAAAACCAAGTAGTAACAATCCAACAGGGGATTGGGAATTTGTATTTAAAGCAGATCTGACGAGTCCCAATCTCGGTTTATATCAAAAGCTCAGTCAACTTCAACTCTATAAAACAGATTCTACACTCGTTGCCAATGGCTATTACTCCCAAGGATTCGAAGGGATTTTGACAGAAAACGGTTTTGTTTTATCTTCTTTTTCTCGAGATCAACCCGTTTTATATGAGGCTACTTTTATAAATCCGAACGAAGTAAAAGGCACACTTTACACGCCCTTGGAAGTAATCTCCTTCCGAGGGAGAAAGAAAAGCAACCTCGAATCAACTGCTGAAAGCAGTAGTAATATTGTTGTTACCCTGTGGAATTTATTAAAAGCGTATATCGAATATCCCAAATAAAAAAAGAGCTTAACAAATACTTGTTAAGCTCTTTTGGCTAACTAATTACAAATGAATAACAATAAATAAATTATTTATACGCGTTTATTTTCACAACGTTTCCAACTGTACCATCACCTAAATCTTTAATTTCGAGTCCTTTTGTAAAGGTTGCTGTGGTTCTATTTAACAGATACACATAGGATTTAGCAGAAGCTGTAATTGGTACAAACACTTCATTACCTTCTACATAAGGAGCTCCAATTTCTGCAATTGATTCAGGAGTATCTAAGCCTTCAATCCATTTAAAATCTCCTGTTTTTGCATTGAATAAGGCTAATTTATTGGCAGGAGCCATATTCCAAGCTTGATCTGCATGGGCAAACATATTCAAGATAAACTGATCTTTACCAATGGCATATACTTTATACACTTTGTGTCCTCCTGATTTTGCTTCTAAATTGAAATAGTATGCGGGATCGAATTTCAATGTATTTTTGTCGAATTTCAATACAGCTGAAGGTTTAGTAGAGAATGCACCTTTGTCTTTGCTAATCATAGCAGAAGGTGAGTATACGTAAATATCGCCATTTTCTCCTTTTCCGATGGTAGATACACGACTTGATCTATAACGAGCTACCGCAAAACTCATACGGTCATCTTTCACTACATTTTCCAACACCACTCTGTTTTCTGGTGCTTGTGACATATCTAATTTAAAAATAGCCAACCACACGCGATCTCTGAATGCTGAAGTATTATCATCATCGCTATTAGCAGTAATTTTAAATGGTTCAATTGCCATGACGAAACGATCATTTCCAATATCTTCTAAACCAGCAAAGTTGGCATATTCACCAGTTTCGGCAATGTTTTCTACATTGACAAATGAAGTAAATTCAATTCCCCCAGTAACTCCATTAATAAAGTTAAAAGCTTGTGCTTTTTTACCATTGTCTAGGGTGATTCCGCCTGTTGTAGAAATCATAAATCTTCCAAATTGCGTAATAAACTCTTCTCTATTCGGTAAATCAACCAAAGTATTCTGTTGCAAACGCAAATCTTTGTTTAACATCCAACTTTGCATTCCCGAAGGATCTCCTTTTCTATATTCGAAAACATAAGCGCGTAAGTCCTTAAACATATAGATATTTTTACCTAAAGCTACTTGCCCATTCCCCCTTACACTGATTGACCCTTGTTTTAAATCATCTACTTCTAACAATAAGTTAGTTTTAGAGGCACTTGCACCCACTATATATTTTGTACCTATTAAATCTTCCTGATTTCTTTCGCCATCATCGATTACCTCCTCTTCCTCACTTCCTCCTGGTTTTGAATTATCGTCACTTGAACAGCTTGTCAAGGTAAATGCACTAACTAAAAAAGCTAATACTACGGTAGATAGAACTCTTCTTTTCATTTTATTTAATATTATAGATTATTATTAATTTTATTAATAGCTGTAGCGTATTTTAAACATAAAACTTCTGCCTGGTTTTTGGAAGCTGTAATTGTCATACGCGAGTTTATCAAATAGATTATTTGCTTCTACGGTAAGGTGTAATGTATTGTTGAACATACTGTACGAAGCACTTAGATCGTGAACAACTTGAGAGGGAATCCAAATGGGCTCTACACCAATACTGCTGAAGTCATAGCTATAGTGATCGATGTATCTTACGTTATATCCTACATTTAAATTGTTGCCTTTTTTGCCTAAATCTTTAAAAAGAAGACCTGCATCTAAGGCCCCAAAGAAATAAGGCTCATTCGGAATACGTTCGTTATAATAAGAATTGGCAACAGAAGTACCGATCGCATATTTTTGTTTACTTCTAATATTCTGCGTAGTTAAACTTCCTCCTAGTTGTAAAAAATCATTGTAAACATAACGTGCTTCTATATTTAATCCGATACTCTCAACACCTCCAATATTGACACTAGAAGCTCTAGAACCTGATCCATAAGGGTTGCTGCGGATATAATCTTCTGTTTTTCGGTATACAAATCCAGCATCTGCAAAAACGGCGTGAACCTTATCCAATACTGTTGAGTAGCTTAAATTGAAATTGTAATTATTTCCTGCTTCTGGTTTTAAATCAGTGTTTCCCCATACCATATCGCCATCTCCAAATAATTCACTATCTGTGGGTAAACGGTAGGTTTTTTCGAAAGAGGATTTTACTTGAAAATCATTCCATAAATAAGTGGCAGCAATCCCATAACCACTTTTGTCTACACTTGTGCTTTCACTCAAATAGGTATGTTTGATGGAATAATGCTTGCCAAATACGGATACATTGAAATTATCCAGTATGTTGTATCGGTAGGATAAAGCTGTAATATTTTTTAAGCTTCTGCGTGTCGTTTCACTTTTCTTCTCACTTTCTGTTTCTTTTACAGCTAGCGGATCTTCCGTTTTTCTATTGAAGTAATAAATAACATTATTTAAACTAAAAGCATGTTTATCATTTACTTTATAGCTCACATTAGCTGTAGTAGATCCATTGTGATCAAAAAACTTCACTAAAGAAGGGCCTCCTCCAGACTCTCCTTTTTTCATCGTTTTGATGCGCTCACCCGCCCAGTTGTATTTATACCTTGAGGTATCTATATTTTGATTGTACCCTGCATTGTAGGTTGATGTTATTGCGACATCTAATCCTTCTGTAAATAAATTGCGCTTACTATATTCCAAAGAAGGCATGATGGTTACAGACCGGCGTTTTTTCTGTCCAAATACCTTTTCCATAATCGTTCCGGTTTGCACCCCCTTTTTTCCTTCTCCATAGGTAAATCCAAATAACAAACGATCGGCATACGACTTATCTATCACTCCTACTTTGGTGACAACTGTCGCAGTTTGAAAGCGATCATTGAATCGTTTAACCCATTGTTTTTCTTTTGAATATACCCCTGTTTTTAAATTAGCTACAGGGACGTAAACATTGTAATTGTTATCGGAATAATTTTGAAAAGCATTCACTTGAAAGGTCATCCCGTTATCAAATACTTTACTCACATTCAGATGACTTTTATAGGTATTGAATGATCCCGTAGCAAAAGAGGCATCTATTTTCGTTTCTTTGGCTTTATTGGTGATGATATTAACCGCTCCCCCTAAAGCATCCGATCCAAATTCTACTGGCACAACGCCCTTGTAAACTTCAATTCGATCCACCATGGTAATCGGGAGATTGTTGATTTTAAACTCACTTCCAAAACCCTCCATCGGAACTCCATCCATAAAAAACCGAATATGACGACCGCTGAAACCGTTCATCGAAAACGTAAAATCAGAACCTTCAGCTCCATCTCTTCTCACTTTGACACCCGAAACGCGGTCTAGCGCTCCTGAAACATCCAAAGAAGAATTATACAGTGGTTTCGCATCAATAGCAATTACATTATAGGCTGATTCTCTTACTTTTTCGACTGGACTCTTTACGCGTAAAACAACGTCATCCAAAATAGCCTCCTTAGCTTTTAGGACGATTCGCTTATTTACTTGGCCCCCTGCTTCTACTTGTACGTTTAACTCTGTAGACTCATAACTAACGTGTTGAATCTTGAGTTTGTAGGTTCCGCCATGGCCCATTTTTATTTTGAACGCTCCTTGTTCATTGGTCAAATCGCTTTTCTTGGTATCGACTAATATGACGGTTGCGAAATCAATAGGACTTCCTTTCTCATCTTGTACGACTCCAGCTATAATAGTAGGTTTTTGTTGAGCATGAGCAACAAATAGCTGACCGAGAATACATGCTGTTAGTAGTAGGAATTTTCTCATTACTAAGAAATTGAGGTAGATTAGTAAATGTCTTTATTTAGACTTATTATAAACAATAGCAAATATATAGATTTTTTTAACTTATTTAAAATAAATTAGACTAAATATAAATAAGCCATTTTTAGCGTACGTGATATTCGGACTGTATCGTCCAGGGAAGTTCTAAAAAGAAGGAAAAGGAAGGGATATTTTAGGGATGTAGTATAAAAAAACAAAAAGAGAGAATTATAAATTAATTCTCTCTTCTTCTTGAAATTCTTTCATTTCGCAAGGTTGGACCTGCTTTTTTTGAATTGTTTCGCTCTCTTTCGAACTTTTTCTTGGGTTTTCTTTCGCCTTGTTGGGCTGTATGTTCGGTTGAATGCTGACTATGTTGGTTGGTTTGCTCTTGAGCCAAGCTCGCTTCTTCAGTTTTACTTGAAGGTTCGATTAAACGATTTAATTCGGCTAATTCTGCAGCGGTAATTTCGCGATATTGTCCAACAGGAACGTCAAGGCTAATATTGATAATTCGAATGCGTTTTAAAGCAACCACATCATAATCAAAATACTCACACATGCGTCGAATTTGTCGGTTTAATCCTTGGGTTAAAAAGATTCGAAACACAAAGCGGCTGATTCGTTCCACTCTACATTCTTTAGTGATAGTATCCAGGATAGGTACACCTTGTCCCATGCGCTGAATAAAGCGATCCGTGAGGGGTTTATTCACCGTTACGATGTATTCTTTTTCGTGGTTGTTTTTTTGACGTAGGATTTTATTGACAATATCACCGTCATTGGTCATGAGGATTAAGCCTTCACTGTCTTTATCCAAGCGTCCCACAGGGAAAATACGCTTTGGATAATGGATATAGTCTACGATATTTTCTCTTACTTTCTTATTGGTTGTACATTCAATCCCTACGGGTTTATTGAAAGCTAAATAAACAAAGTCCTCATCGGTCTGGCGAATCAGTTTGCCATTCACGCGGATTTCATCTGCATCGGTAACCTTCAATCCCAATTCGGGTACTTTTCCGTTGACTGTAATGCGTCCTTCTTCGATTAATCGATCCGCTTCTCTTCTTGAACAAAAGCCAACTTCTGATAAATATTTATTTAAACGCGTTTCTTGATTTTCCATAGCGCAAAAGTAAATAATAAATTTCGTTCCTTATAAAAAGAAATACGTTCTAGCTAAAAAACGCTTGAATTGTTTTAAAAACAGCCTCATCTTGCAGGCTATGTCCCAAATTAGTTGTAGAAACTACTAGGTTATTTTTTTGCAGTAAAGCACGATGAAAACTTGCTGCTTCTTCGTAAGACACTTGAGGGTCTTGAAGATCGTGTATACACAATACAGGGCTATCTACAAAAGGAACAGCATCCGCACTGCAATACGTGGATAAAGGTTTATTAATTAAGTGTTCAATATAGTGGTGATAAGCCCCTCTTAGGCGTTTGGAGTACCCTAATAAATTGTAATAATGGGACAAGATCACCTCAAAGCGATCAAAGGCTCCCATGAGAACTACCTTTTTAATCCAAGGATAGTTGCCTTCACCTAATTGCTGAAAAAGGGCAAATGCTCCTAGAGAATGCCCAACTACAAACTGAGGCTTGAAGGTATTCAATGCAAGAGCGATGACTTCTTGATAGTTTTTGACACTGAGATTTTTCCCCTTGCTCATCCCTAAACTAGGGGCATCCAAAGCTACAAATTGAAATGTACTCCCTAGGTATGTGTATAAGGCTTCCCATCGTGCGCTATTGCTCTCCCATCCGTGAATAAGCAATAGCAAGGGTTTATCCTTAGCCTCGACATTCCATTGATAGGTATAGACCTTTTCATTCTTATACCAAAAAAAGTCTACATGCGCTTGTTGTAAAAATACTGGAAGCTGTTGGGGTTTCAATTTTCCTTTTCGCGGAGTAGCAAAGAGTCTATGCACCCAGTACACGGCTGACTGCATCGAGTATAAACTAAGAAGATTCACTAAAGCTCCTACTACTTTTTCCATATAAAAAGAAAAGCCTCTAAAAAGAGGCTTCTACTATTATTTTAAACTTGCGATGATCGCATCGATTTTATCTCTTTCTTCTTCAGCTAAAGCGCTATCAACAAGAATACGTCCACTGTGCTCATCGGTGATGATTTTCTTACGAGCTGCAATTTCAACTTGTGTTTGCGGAGGAATTGTAAAATATGATCCTACAGAAGCTCCTCTTTCAATCGAAACAACGGCTAATCCATTTTTTACTCCAGCTCTGATTCTCATATAAGCATTCAATAAACGCTCTTCGATATCTTGTTTGAATTCGTCCGATTTAGTTAACAATGTTTGCTCTTCACGTTCTGTTTCTGACATAATGTTTTTCAACTCTGCCTCAATGTGAGTCAAGTGTTCATTACGTGCAGTTAAACGCTCTTCTGTTTGTGCAATATTGCTCTTTTTATTCTCAATACTCACTTTCATTTCACGGATGTGTTTTTCGGCAAGTTCGATTTCTAACTTCTGAAATTCAATTTCTTTTTCTAAAGAGTTGAATTCTCTGTTGTTTTTCACTTCGTTTTGTTGCTCCGTGTACTTTTTAATAGCTTCTTTAAATTCTTCAATGGCATTCTTTTTGTCTTTAATGCCACTTTCGATGCTATTTAAATCTACATGAAGTTTCTCTAAGCGTTTGTTAAGTCCAGCAACTTCGTCTTTTAGATCTTCAACTTCAAGAGGTAGCTCTCCTCTCATATTTCTGATTTCATCGATTCTTGAGTCAATCAATTGTAAGTCGTAAAGCGCTCTTAATTTCTCTTCAACCGTTAATTCTTTTTTCTTTGTCATCGTTATAAGTAGTTAACTGGATTCGTATTTACTGTTGATAAAATAACTGCAAAATTAGTCATTTTTTTTGAAAGAAACTCAACTATATAATTTTTTGTATATCTTTCACTCTCAAAATGGCCAATATCAGCCAAAACAAGCTGATTTTCAGCTTCATAAAATTGGTGGTATTTTAAATCTGCGGTGATAAATGCATCTGCTTTTTGTTGGATAGCCGCTTTTATTGCGAAACTTCCTGAACCACCTAATACGGCTACTTTTTGAATTGGTTTGTTTAACAAAGCGCTGTGGCGAATTCCTCCTGTACCCGTTTGTTGTTTTAGCAGTTGTAAAAACGCCAATTCATCCATAGGCTCTTTGAGTTCCCCAATCATTCCCATTCCTACATTTTGCAATTTATTTTCGAGGTTGTAGATTTCATAAGCCACTTCCTCATACGGATGCGATTGAAATAAAGCCTCTAAAATTTTTCCTTGTAAGTGTTTCTCATAGGTTACTTCTACTTTGTGTTCTGCCACAACCTCTTCTATCCCAACTTGACCAATAACAGGACTGCTCTTTTCATTGCCTTTAAAACTTCCCTTTCCTTCCGATACAAAGCTACAATGGTTGTAATTACCTATTGCTCCTGCTCCTACAGCAAATAACGCTTGACGTACTTTTTCTGTATCTTGTATCGGTACATAGGTTACTAATTTCTGAATATAATTAGCTTTAGGAATAAGAATACGGGGATTTTCCAATCCCAACGTGTTGCAAAAGATCTTGTTTACTCCTTCTTGGTGATTATCTAAGGCCGTGTGAATCGCATAAATAGCAATGTCATTTTTGATGGCTTTGATCACCGCGCGTTCAACGTAGTTCTTTCCTGTGATCTTTTTCAATCCTGAAAACAGAATGGGATGAAAACAAACAATGAAGTTACAATTTTGTTCTATTGCTTCTTCCACTACTGCTTCCAATGCATCGTGACAAACTAAAATCCCACTTACTTCTTGTTCCATATTTCCCACCAACAAACCAACGTTGTCAAAATCTTCTGCATAGCCCAAAGGTGCTAACTCTTCTAAAATGGGAATAATATTTTTTACTTTCATATTCAATTACAATCTGTTCTCCTTATTTATTTTTCAAAGATACAAAAAGCCTTCTACTCCCTTTTACAAGATAATAGCAACTGTACTTTTCTACCTCATCTCTCCATTATATCTTGAATGTAATAAATAAAAATGACGAAACAAAGTCCTTCAATTTATGTTAATTATATTTAAATTAATAGTTTTGTTTCCCCTAATCACCCCTAACCTAATCCACTTATTTTGAAAAAATACGAAAAAATCTTGTTACTTCTTATCGGAGTATTCACCTTAAGCACCATTTTTTTTACTCATTCTGTCCTTAGTTTCATGCTTTTTTTCTGTAGTATTTGGATTTTGGGACTTTCCTATTTTTTTGGAGGACACAGCATGTTTCATTCCACACCAAAGGAAGAAGCCTATCTACCTTTAGTTGCTGGATTAATCTTAGCTCCTGCTGTTATTACTTTGCCTTTTTCAACAAAGCTACAACAACCAGACTATTTTGTATACCTACCTATTCCTGCTATTGTCTTCACACTTGGATTAGGCATTTATATATTTTTAGCTAGAAAAAAAGGAGCAATTGCCCCAGATATTCGATCCATTTTTTATCGAGGATTAGTAATTTCGATCATCAGTTCCTTTTTTTTATACACTCCAGAATCATTCAAGCCCTATCGAAAAGTGTTACTTGCTCTAAATAATGGAAATACTTTTATAAGCAATAATATTTTGATGATGGACAATACCTATGAATCAGAAGCTGCTATTGACGAAAACAATTGTGATATTGCAATTAGCTTTGCTTTAAAAGCGAATCAATATGCCAGGCTACTCGTCGAAAAAACAGAAATGGAAGAACAAAATTTCCAAACAAGAGAATTTATTTTTCACGAGCTGCTGAAAGACAACATCGAAGACATTAGTATCGAAACAATTCAAATGCTTTACCAATACGAAGGTGAAGAGCATCTATATCCCATCAGTAGAACGTATTCGACACTCTTTAAAGCCTATTTTTGCAAGGCTGAAACACTTTATAGTGCTAAGCAATATAAAGAAGCCCTCTCTCACTATGTACAAGCTTATAAATACTTGACAATTCCAACGATTAAATCTATTTACTGGCAAGAGCAAAAATCAGATGCTTTAAACATGATTGGACATTGTTACAGACAATTGAATAAAATTGATCTTGCGGGTTATTTCTATGTTAGTGCCTTTGATAATTATAGCAAAGCAACAAATAAAACAGAAATTGATTTAACCTCTGCCTCTTATATTGGCAATATGGCTTTTATGGTGAGTGCTCAAAATGGCTTTACCGAATCAAATCAAATCCTTGAGATGATTAATACCGCTTTGCTCAAAGAAAAGCAAACACCCGAACACAGCAAAATTATTTTAAACAACTATCAAGGTCAAATTTACAACTACCTAGCTATCGATAGTTTACAGCAAGTGTTTACCTATATTACTAAGGCACAAGAGCTAGTTGAAAAAAATAGTACGCTATCTTGTAGCATACAGCTCAGTCTCGCTTATTATCAGTTTAAATCCAACCTATTTAAACAAGCAGAAACAACCATTAAAGATTGTATTCGCTGTTTTGAAGAAGCCCCCTCCTCCAATAAACTAAAAGGATTTGAGGCACAATCAGTGCTAGGGCAGATTCAATTTGCTTTGGGACAGTTTGAAGAGGCGAAAGAGCAATTAACGTTAGTCTTGGATGTGATCGAAAAATCTAGGGGCAAAACGAACGAACTTTATGCATATGATTCAAACATTCTCGGAGATTTAAATAAAGTACTTGGCCACTACTCCCTTGCGGCTCAAAACTATCAAACCGCTTTAGATTTATACAACAGTGGACAAATTATGCAAACACATAATATTCCGTTGGTATTAGCGGGGTTATCAGATCTAGCTTTACTTCAGGGTAACCTTGTAAAAGCACAACTATTAATTGATGAATCTCTTGACATTGCTTCAACGTCCATCATTCCCAATTCGGTAAATATGGCAACTTTGTACAGCCATGCTGCCCACGTTGCATACCATCGAGGTAACCTAACAACAGCGGATACCTTATATCAAAAAGTTGTCCTCATTGCAGACAGCTATAATCTTTCTACTTCCTTGCTCAAAGCAAACTCACTCAATGGTTTAGGACTTGTTGAGATGAATCGAAAAAACTATTCAACTGCGGATCAACATTTCCGAAAATCATTACTGATTCATCAAAACATCGTATCAGATCAAAGTCCGTACACCGCTCAAGTGTATTTAAACTACGGTATTTTAAATCTAAGAGAGGGAAAATTAACTGAGGCTCAAACAAAATTACATCAAGCCTTAAAAATCAACCAGCAATTTTTCAAAGCCGATCACCCTATCTTTGGCGATTTACACGTTGCCTTTGGTGATTTAGCTCATAAACAGGGACAAGCCCAAACAGCTCAAGTGAACTACACCAAAGCCTTGGGAATTTATACCAAATACTTTAACGATACACATTGGAAAATAAAAGAGGTTCAACAAAAACTAAAATAAACCCTTACTCCCTACGTCTTATTACTTCATCAAACAAAAAACACAGCCAGGGAATCATCTCTTTTTTCTAAACGGTAAAAAATTGATACTTTCGTAGGATGAAATTACTGCGTATCCTTCTTTTTCCCTTTGCCATCTTGTATGGTTTGATTACCAATATACGAAATTGGTTTTATACAATAGGTATCTTCAAACGTACCTCCTTTGCTATTCCATCTATTGTGGTTGGAAACCTCAGCGTGGGGGGAACGGGAAAAACGCCCATGGTGGAATACATCATTCGCTTGTTGAAAGATCAATACCAAACCACTACCTTGAGTCGAGGGTATAAAAGAAAGAGTGAAGGATTCTTCTTGGCCGATGCCCAAACAACCATGGAGCAGATTGGCGACGAACCTTTTCAGTACCACTGTAAGTTTGACAACATCAACGTTGCAGTGGATGCTAAGCGCGTGAACGGGGTTGAGAATATCTTGCAACGCAAACCCAATACAGAAGTAATTGTGTTGGATGATGCCTTTCAACACCTCGCTTTTCAAGGGGGATTATACATCCTGCTCACCACCTATGACGATCCGTATTTTGAGGATTTTATACTGCCTACTGGAAATTTACGCGAATCAAGACAAGGAGCCAAACGCGCTGATATCATCGTGATGACCAAATGCCCCAAAGACCTCAGCGAAGCAAAACAAAAAAGCATAACACAAGAATTACATCTAAAGCAAGGACAATTGTCTTTTTTTACGTATATTGATTTTAGTAAAATTGCATATTCAAAGTCTGATTCAGTGGAGGTTACTCGATTAATTCAGGACGACTTTATCTTAGTGGCAGGCATTGCAAAACCACAATCCTTTTTTGATCACCTCAAAAAAGAAGATACATTGTGTTTAACCTTTCCTGACCATCATCATTTTTCGCCTGCAGATCTTGAACTAATTTTGAATAAAGCACAAGGAAAGAAAATCATCACCACGGAAAAGGATTACGTTCGACTCCAAGGTCTTCTTCCTGAAAGCCAATTATTTTATTTACCTATTCAAACTGCTTTCTTAAACAATAGCGAAGCGTTTGATACTAAAATTTTAAACTATGTGGGAGAAAGTACAAGAAACCGTTCAGTTCATCATTGAAAAAACGAATTTTAAACCTGAAATTGGTATTGTTTTAGGTTCTGGATTGGGTAATCTAACCGCGGATATCGCCATCGAACATGAGATTTCGTATGCTGATATTCCCAATTTTCCAGTATCGACAGTTCAAGGACACAAAGGGGCTTTGATTTTTGGAACGTTAGGTGGTAAAAAGATTGTTGCTATGCAAGGTCGTTTTCACTACTACGAAGGATACGATATCAAAACTACGGTATTTCCCATTCGCGTAATGAAATACTTAGGTGTAGAAACGCTAATTGTTTCCAATGCTTCTGGAGGAGTTAACCCTTCGTTTAAAGTAGGAGATATCATGATTATCAAAGATCACATCAACGCTTTTCCCGATCATCCTTTACGCGGTCACAATGACGAGCGTTTTGGTCCGCGTTTTGTCAATATGAACGAAGTGTACACCAAGAGCATTATTGAACAAGCCAAAACAATTGCACAAGCCAAAAATTACGATATTAAAGAAGGGGTTTACTATGGTTTACAAGGCCCTACATTCGAAACTTTAGCAGAATACAAAATGGTAAAAGCAGTAGGTGGAGATTGTGTGGGAATGTCAACCGTGCCGGAAGTAATTGTTGCCCGTCACATGGACATGAAAATATTTGGTATTTCTGTAATTTCCGATATGGGAAATGAAGAGGGAATTGCTGACGTCAACCACGACGAGGTTTTAAAAGCAGTACAAGCGGCTGAACCTATTGCTCGTGACTTAATCAATACGTTGGTTTCTAAATTATAACAAATTAATTAGGATATAAAAAAAGGCTCTTCATTGTATTGGAGAGCCTTTTTTGTTTTTTTGCAAAGTTTATGTTTGGTGTTTGTCGTTTGCCGATTATCGTTTAAAGAAAACATCACCTATTTCAGAAAAACCTACTGATAATCAGATTTCTGATAACCGATAACTAACTATCAATAATCTGCATTTTCTTCATAATGAAGGTTGCATTTTTATTTTGGCAAATCCCATCTCTTATTTTGTAATCGAAATGCAAATCATCATTCTTGATTTCTACCTCAAAGCACTTATTCATCAAGATAGCGGGATGATCATGGGTAGTATTACACACTTCTAAGTCGTGCGTAGCAATCATGCCATAGGTTTGCTCGCGAATTAGCTTGAGAATTACTCCAATGGTTCCACTTTGTTTATCGTCTGAATTGGTTCCTCTCAAAATTTCATCCAACAAAACAAAACACGATTCGCTTTGCACTTGTTCGATAATCATTTTTAGGCGTTTTACCTCCGCATAGAAGTAAGACTCACTGTCTTCTAAAGAGTCGGTCAATCGCATAGAAACCAGCAAAGGCAGCGGAAAGAAGGTTGCTTTTGTAGCGCAAATAGGAGCTCCGATTCCCGCTAAAACGAGGTTCACTCCTATCGTTCTCAAAAACGTACTCTTTCCGGACATATTCGATCCCGTTAGAATTACAAAGCGCTGATTGGAAAAATCTATGTCATTCGTCACGCGTTTCTTGGCATTTAGCAAGGGATGTCCCAAGTTTTGAAACGACATTTGTTTGGTATCATTCAACACAGGAAAGGTATAACTTCTGTTGTTATAAGAATAGTTTCCAAGAGAGTTAAAAGCCTCTACCTCTCCCACAATATCAATAACAGTTAATACTAATCCTCCTTTTTCTTTTTTCCATTTCAAGAACTTATGCAGCACGTGTACGTGAAACTGAAACAAGCCATTAAACAAAATCGAAACAAATAAATTAGCTACGGTTTCCAATTGCTCAAACAAGCGCGATAATTTCTTTAATTCTGTACTCGCCTTAAAAGAATCGCTTTTAATTTCTTTCAAATAGGCTTTCATGCGTTCCGTAGCGAATTCTTCTTTTTCGATTCGCTTGATGATGGAGCTATAACTCTCAATGGTTTCGTGTATTTTTTCAACTCCTCCTAGTTCAATTTGAATCGTTCGTACTTTAGAAAGTGCACTGATTAAGTTAAAGGAGAAAACAGTTGAAGCGATGTACCCCCAAACGATATTGGTCGAATCAATAAAAAATCCGATAGAAGCGATAACAAAAATCAAAGGCAATACATAGGCTAAAACTAAAGAAACTTTACTTAGTTCCTTAACCTTGGATTCACTCCAGGTTTTCAATCGCTCATACGCTTCTTTGTTTAGATTGGATAATTTACTATAGGCGTAAATCTCTTGTCGCCATTCTACTTTCTGAGATAATTCTTTAATCACTTCCTGATTCTTAAGGATATCTTGCTTATTACCTCTGCTTTTTAAAAGCGTAGCTAAATATTCCTTTCCTTTATAGGAGGCGGTTCTATTGAGGTATTGGTAGATGGATTTAGGTCCAAAAATATCCAAGTCAAAGGTATAGGGATGATCAGGCGTATGAAATTCGGCTCCATCTTCAAAAACCCATTGATCTTTTTTCAGAAAAACATCTTCTTCTTGGTTAATCTGCATTAAAGCTTCGGCATAACGCATTTTCCACGAGTAAGAAGCGTGGATACGCAAGAAAACAAGGAATACAACAACCAAACCGCCTGTTACATACAAATACTGGTAATCCGCACGAGAAACGGACAAATAAAAACAATAAACAATTCCCAAAAAGGCAAGTAAACGCAAGGCACCTACTAATTTGTATTTTTTTCTAATTTCATTGTATTTATCTTGAAAAAGAGCGTGTCTCTTAGCGTAAATTTCCATCTGTTATCGTTTTGCAATTGGTTTGATTCGTACCGGTTAACAAATATACACAATAATGCTAGTGGACTTTGCTTGGAGAATAAAAGAAATGGCTTGCTGTTCCTTTTTATTTCCTCTACTTGTAGTTCACAACAAAAGCTTCTTTCCAGAAGCTTTTGTTAATCCCATTGATGGGTTGTCGATAATGCGTATTTCCCTCCACCAGTAAAAAACAAACTAAGGGCAACTAAAGCATAAAGCATTAAGAGCTCGATTTGCCAACCGCCATTTTCATTTAGGCTAAAGATGGCTGCGCTTTGCACTAATAAAATGGCCGTCACACAATTTATCGCAAAAACAGCACCCGCCAAACGCGTTCTCCATCCTAAAAGCAATAAAATGGGAGCTATCACTTCCCCTACGTACACTCCATAACCCAAAAAAGCGGGTAATCCTTTATCAACCAAAGTTTGTTGGATAAAACCAATGCCGTGGATCATTTTGCCAATTCCGTAAAACAACATGGGAAATCCAATGGCAATTCTACTAATCAAAAGACCTGTGTCTACTTTTCTATTCATCTTATTTCTATTTATAAATTAACTTTTACAAAAACGCCGTAATTTTCGAAGTGATTCCAGCTCATATTAAACTGTTCCAAATTGACAGCCAATCCCAGTGAAAGATTATCTTTTTTCACTCCCATTCGAAGGTGTTGAAATCCACGAGTGTATTCCTGTCGATTAACATTTCCTACCGCAGATAAACGAAGTAATCCCTGCCATTTTTCGGTTAATTTTGGTGTGTATTCTACTAACAAAGACTGTTCTAAGGTGAATCCTTTTTGATAGGTTGTCCCTATGCCGTACACCAACTGAAAGTCGTTTTCCTTCCATTGGTATTGGAGGTAAACACTGGCAAATTTCCCGGGATTCTTTACGCCAAAACCTGCATTTAAAATGAAGTTTTTAGGTAATTTATAGGCGATGGTATTGCGGATAAAAAAGATATTGTGCTTGTCGTCTTGGTATTCTGAATCGAATAAAACGAGGTTTTGCAAGGTAATTTTATCTGATAGTTGATGGTTCAGGGTATGCGTGTATCCATAAGCTCTATTTCCGACCATCATATCGGGAGTAAAGGTTGTTTTTTGTCCAAAAACAACAAGAGGTAAGAGTCCGATTAGGACCATAAAAAAACGAGCGAATTTCATTTGTCTATGCTTATTTACTTTCATAGGACAAATGTATTCGCTCGCTCAAAGGTGGTTCTTAAGATATCTTAAGAAAGACTGTCTAGGTGTTTTTTCTTGAGGTAACTCAAAAATTCGGGGGTTACGCCCAAGTATGAAGCAATCATATATTGGGGCACCCGTTGTTCGATGTTGCGGTATTCTTTGATAAATCGCTGATAACGCGTATAAACATCGGTGCTCATGTTTTCAATCGTTCGCTCTTGTAGGGCGACATAAGCACTTTGTATTTTTAATCGAAAGAAGGTAGAAATAGCGGGAATTTCAGTGTACAATTGCTCGAGATTTTCTCTACTAATTTGAACAATCACAGCGGGTTCGATGGCTTGAATAAACAGTTTGGATTCTCTTTGAGTCAAAAAGCTGTATAAGTCATTGATCCACCACTCTTCGATTCCGATTTGCAGGGTGTGTTCTTGTGAATTTTCATCGAGATAATAACAACGCGCACTTCCTTGCGCAATAAATCGCATATGTTGTGATAATTGTCCTGGCTGTAATAGCAGTTCTTTTCGCTTGAGCGATACAAGCTCTACTACCTCGCTAATTCGCTGTATTTCTTGTTCATTTAAAACAATAGTCTGCTTTAAGTGAGTTAACAGCACTTCTACATGATTCTCTTGCATCTTTATCTTTCTTCTTTTTTTACCAACGCCACACTTGTGGTTCGTCTTTCCATATAAGCAAACGGAATTGCTCGTACAACGGACGAGTTCCGATGGTATGTGTATCGCGTATGGCTTTGTCTAGTTCTAATTTATGTAAAGCACCTGAATAGGTTCCTACCCACAGTACTGTCTCATCTTCTGAAACTGCAATTCCACTAATGGTTCCACCAACAAAAAATTGTCCGATATCTTCTCCTGCTTGATTGATAAAGCGAATATAACCATAGGCATCACCCAAAACGTAATAATCGTTTACGGCAACCCCTTGATACACGCGCATCCCTTCATCCATGCAGATAAAATCATCGCTTTCTTCATAGGCTTCTACTTGCATGCCTTCTAGTTTCGAAGCATCTACTCCAATGGTTACCCCATTGTAGAAGTGACAAGAATTGGTAATTAACTGTTGATCGTCTTTCGAAAACAAACAAAAATGAGGATAAGACGATTGCGGTCCTACGCTTCCTATTTCCTTTCCATCTACGTGTAAAATGCGGTGATCGCGATCTTGATCTCCAACAACAATATAAGTATTATCGTGAGACAGGGTTGCATTTTCCATATCAATATAGAAATCGTACCCTTCTTCTTCCGCTTCCTTTTGTTCCTCTTCGGATAAAACAGGATGAATCAATTGTTGTTGTTGCTCTTCCAACAGGTACACTCCTTCTGATGTTACAAACAAAACGCGTTTTCCATCGTTAAAGGGAATTAATTTAGAAATCCCCAAATTCGCTAATTCTCCCAACTGAAAGGTGGCAATTTCAGGACCATTCCATCCTTGGTATGTAACAAGGGTATCCGCATAAGCGATTGCAAATACGCCATTGCGCATCGACTTTCCTAATCCTTTAATGGACTCATCCAATACGTGAACCGTTGTACCGGAAAGCAAATAAGCGGTACGCGTTTCATACGAAGTACCTGCTAAAAAGGCAACGCTGTTTGCCTCAATGGCTACTAAATCTCCTATGTATTGTGATTTTTCCTCTAAGAATGGAATGAACGGCGGATAAGCGGGTGGAAATGCCGCTCTAAATTCTTCTACATTTCCTTCTGCATTGGCTTGTTTTAGTAAATCGAGAATCGCTTGACCTAAATGATCTCTTTTATCTTCGGGTTCTTCGCCTTTCCAATTTTCCCATCCATGTTCCTTTCCAAAAGCAACCATCTCATTGATTCCCTTGGCATATTGCTCTCCTTTTGCTAGCCATTCTTGTTGAAGGGCTGTTGTATTGCTATCTCCTAGTTTCATACTGACTTTTTTTATAGTGGAAAGGTACTATTATTTGTATCCATGCCTATCACTACAATTATGGATATTTCCTATAAAAACAAGCGGCTTCTTGCTGTAAAAATCTCATTTACCTGGTCACCACTAATCTAACATTTGAATCAGTATTTGTTCAATCGCGGTCATTTTTTCTTGCTCTACTTGATAAGCAGAAGCATAGGTTCTCCATTGGCTTGTTACCGCTAAACAGGAATTAATCACTTCATTTGGGTTGCGAATTGAATTTTGTTCTGCAACGCGCAAAAAATCTTCTCGCGTGATATTTTTTCTCTTTCCGTTGATACTTAGATTATGTTGACTGACCCAAGTACTATCAGGGCGATAAGCGAAGCAAATATCATAAGCAGGTGCTAACTTCCATTTGCCTTCTTTTGTCATCAAAAAAGAAAAATTTTTGGTGTGATCATCGCAGTTTCGCGCCAACACATTAAATACCATTCGCTTAAACATTTGTTCTGCTTCCACATAAGACAATCTCAATTGTCGCATGGTTTGAAAAACCTGTTCATAGCTATACGAGGTAATATTGGCAAAATCGTAATGTTGCAACGCACAAAGCGTTTGACTGTGAATCTTTTGATTTCCCTCGAGACGATCGAAGCGTTTGGTCATAAAATGTACGCGCTTATTTTCTTCAATCAATCTCGATTCCATCATTTCAATCCCAAAATCAGTTGCCATTTTGTAATAGGCCATTTCTATGCGTCCATAACCTGTTGATGTACCGAATTGTACATCACTAACCTCATCAAATTTAATCAACCAATGTTCAAAACCTTCATCAACCAAAGTCTGCCCTGATTTAATTTGCCCTGTTTTTTCATTATAGGCAATAATAGCCTTAGGGCGGGCTCCTCCAGCAGATGTACCCATTTTCAATATATCCATCATCACATCTTCCATCTTCTGTTTGGTAGTGAGAACGATATTTTCCTTCTTCGCTAACAGTGCTTTAGTGGTTTCAATTAATTCTGTTAATTCCACCTCATAAGAAGGAACTTCTTTTGTTAAGACGGGTTCAAACTCCAAAGCTCCCATCCCACGTTTTCCAATAAAACACAATAATTCTACCGGATTTAAACTATTATCTGGACGCCCTTGTCTAGCTAACCAAGCGTTGATTAACTCTTTCCCGTAACGATCGGGTAAGGCATCTGCTAATAAACCAGGCATACCTTTGAAGGTTTCATTGTCTCTAAATTCAGGAAAGCTGTAAATCTTATTTTTAACAGGCATTTTGATCGGAGCTATGGGAAGTTGTTCCAAATTGAATTTGGGATCATATTCAAAAAGAGCCATCGCTCTTTCTGGATCCCAGGCTACAGCCCCTACACGCTGTCCATACACGGAAACAAAAGCGGTAGTTACCATCCTAAATCAGTATTATTCGGGTTTTCTTCTTGTATTTTCGATGCGCGTTTTCGCCTTTTTATTTCCCCTTTTGCTAACTTCAACGGACTTAGTTCTTCAATCACTTCAAATGATTTCAACACATACAAGGCGTTTAACGTACGGAGGATTTTAATTAAGTTTGTTAGCGATATATTATCTCCACGTTCTATTAAACTCAGTGTAGAACGACTAATAGCCGCTTGAGTAGCTACTTCAGCTTGCGTTTGGTTTTGATCAATTCGCGTTTGTTGAATGAATAAACCTATTCTTTTCATAATCGCTTTATCAGAAAGCAAATCAATGTTTACTATATCATTCATAATACTCATTTTTATCCTATAACGAATGAAATATCATACATTATATTATTACATAACTAATGTACGAAATATAATGCACAAAACCTAAAACATATATATTATGAATCATATATCATACAATAAAAATCAGTTCGGGTAAAGAAATTATAAAGCCATATTCTGAATCAAAGAAGTAATTAAGCTATACAAGAACATTTAGTTTTTCACTTGGCGTTCTCCTAAGTCTTCGATTAAACGCACCAAATACCCATCGGGGTCTTGCACTAGAAATTGTTTCTGTCCGAATTCAATATCATCGGCTCTGTACCACCGTTCTTCTACTGGAATGAACAACGGATAATTGACTTGTTGCAGTCGATTTAGAATAAGTTCAACTGCTTCTACTTCAATTTGAAAATTGATACCTCTTCCATAGGGTTTTTCCATAAAACCTGTTTCCCAACTGCGGTCGGTTGGATCGTATTGTTCGAGCATCACTTGGGCTTCTCCTAAAGTCAAATAGGCAAAGGATTCTTCGGGGCGATCGTATAAAATGGTAAACCCAAGATAGTCACACCAGAATTGCAAACTAGCGGTTAGATCTGATACAACTAATTCGGGAACTAAAGCTGCCCATTTTACCTTTTCGCTTTTCATGGTTTTTGGTATAAAAGATAAAGATACAACTCGAATAGGTAATATTCTACACTAAAAGAGCAGGTTCTATTATCATTATTAGAGTTATTATCCTATTTGGTTTAAACCGGATATCTTTCTATAAAACTGAATAATAAAACTAATGTCTTTTGTTTATTAACAATAACCTATATTTTTTATGTCAGACTATTGGGTTAAAATTAAATTAAATCAATTTTAAATAGTATTTCATATACACTAAATGAATTATTTTTAATAAAAATATTTAAACAGCGAGATAATGAATGAAAGAGATATTTTAAAAAAACCTGTGCTAGCTATTGATATGGATGAAGTTCTTGCAGATTCAATGTCCTTGGTATTAGAGCACTATAATAAAGCACATCACACTACTTGGAATAAATCGGGTCTTTTTGGAAAAACCATTTACGAGTGCTTACCTCCTTCTCACATCCCTTTTATCAAGCAACTACAAAATAGCGAAACGTTTTATCAAGAAGTCTCTGTTATACAAGGGGCACAAGAAGGTATCGCTATCCTTTCAGAAAAATATGACATCTATATTGTTTCAGCTGCGCTCGAATTCCCAAATTCTCTTCCTTCAAGATGTACCTTTATAGAGAAAAACTTTCCTGAAATCACACTAAACAAACTGATTTTTTGTGCCAATAAATCGTTGATTAAGGCCGATTACTTGCTAGATGATATGACAGAAAATCTGCTTGCATTTGGTTCTAGCGGTTTTTTATTTACGGCTTATCACAATGCTAAAATTAACTATCCGAATCGACTAAATTCGTGGGAGGAAGTTGTTGCGAAATTCGGTTAAAAAATAAACTGTACAAAAAAGGCGCATCCACGATGCGCCTTTTTCAGTATTATTTATTATTCTCCTTTTTTCGCTCTTCTTGAACGAGCTAAAAGTGTATTTTTCAATAACATGGCAATGGTCATTGGACCAACTCCGCCTGGTACTGGAGTGATGAACGCTGCTTTTTTGCTTACCTCATCAAAATCCACATCTCCAGCGATTACATATCCTCTTGGAGCGTTTGCATCTGGTACGCGTGTGATTCCCACGTCAACTACCGTTACTCCGTCTTTTACCATATCTGCTTTTAAGAAATAAGGTACACCTAAAGCCGAGATAATGATATCTGCTTCTCTTGTAATAGCGGCGATATCTTTGGTACGACTGTGTGTTAAAGTTACTGTTGCATCTCCAGGGTATCCTTTTCTGCTCAATAGGATACTCATTGGACGTCCTACAATATGTGAACGACCGATTACCACTACGTTTTTACCTGCGGTTTCCACTTTGTAACGCTCAAGTAATTCCATAATTCCGTAAGGTGTAGCGGGTAAAAATGTTTCCATTTCTAAGGCCATTTTACCAAAGTTGGTGGGGTGAAATCCATCGACATCTTTATCTGCATCTACAGCCATTAAGATTTTTTGTTCGTCAATGTGTTTCGGTAATGGCAATTGAACGATATACCCATCAATCGCAGGATCAGCGTTCAATTCTTTGATTTTTGCCAATAATTCAGCTTCTGTTGTTTCTTCAGGTAAAGCAACCAAAGTAGATTCAAATCCAATTTGCTCACATGATTTTACCTTACTTCCTACGTAAGTTAAACTTGCTCCGTTGCTTCCCACAAGCACTGCTGCTAAATGAGGTACTTTTTCACCGCGAGCTTTCATTTGTTGAACCTCCACAGCGATTTCATTCTTGATATCTTCCGATACCTTTTTTCCGTCTAGTAGTTGCATTAAATCGTACTAATTAGTGTGTTGTTGTATGTAAAATAAAGAAGGTTTAAACTTCGCGTTGAACCTTAAACCTTCTTTTGTATTTTTATTGCATTCCTTTCATTTGTCCCATCATGCGCATCAAATTCTTTCCTTTCGCTCCTTGCATCATCTTCATCATTTTACTCATTTGATCGAACTGTTTCAACAATTGATTTACCTGTTGAATATCCGTTCCAGATCCTTTGGCAATTCGCTGTTTTCGTTTTGCGTCTAAGACTGAAGGTGTAGCTCTTTCTTTGGGTGTCATCGAGTGGATAATCGCTTCGATGTGCTTGAAGGCGTCATCTTCGATTTCTACGTCTTTCAACGCTTTTCCAACTCCTGGTAACATGCCTACTAAGTCTTTCATGCTACCCATTTTTTTCACTTGTTGAATTTGCGACAAGAAATCGTCAAATCCGAACTCGTTTTTCGCAATTTTCTTTTGGATTTTACGCGCTTCTTCTTCGTCGTATTGTGCTTGTGCACGCTCAACTAAGGAAATAACGTCTCCCATCCCTAAGATACGATCCGCCATACGATCCGGGTAGAAAATGTCTATTGCATCCATTTTCTCTCCTGTACCAATAAATTTAATTGGTTTGTTTACGACTGATTTAATTGAAATGGCAGCTCCACCTCGTGTATCCCCGTCTAATTTCGTTAGGATTACCCCGTCAAAATTCAAACGATCGTTAAATGCTTTTGCTGTATTTACGGCATCTTGTCCCGTCATGGAATCCACAACGAATAAGGTTTCGTGTGGTGTAATTGCTTTGTGAATATTGGCAATTTCAGTCATCATCTCCTCGTCCACAGCCAAACGACCTGCCGTATCGACGATAACTACGTTGAATCCATTTGCTTTTGCATGCTTGATTGCATTTTCAGCAATTTGAACCGGATTATTATTTCCTTCTTCAGAATATACCTCAACACCCAATTGTTCTCCAACAACGTGTAACTGATTAATAGCCGCAGGACGGTATACGTCACACGCTACTAATAAAGGTTTTTTATTCTTTTTTGTTTGTAAGAAGTTGGCCAATTTACCAGAAAAGGTGGTTTTACCCGATCCTTGTAAACCAGACATTAAAATTACAGAAGGAGTTCCAGATAAGTTGATTCCAGCAGCTTCTCCTCCCATTAATTCTGTAAGTTCGTCTTTTACGATCTTAATCATTAATTGGCCGGGTTGAAGCGTAGTCAATACATCTTGTCCTAGGGCTTTATCTTTTACTTTACTCGTAAAATCCTTGGCAATCTTAAAGTTAACGTCGGCATCCAAAAGGGCTCTACGCACCTCTTTTAAGGTATCTGCAACGTTTACCTCAGTAATTTTACCATGTCCCTTAAGAATATGAAAGGCTTTATCTAATTTATCGCTTAAATTATCAAACATATCGGTATTATTTAATACTTTGAAGCGCCAAAGATACTACTTAACTCCTTAAGTCACAAAAAGCAAAAGCAGGAAAAATAGTCTTTTTTAAAAATAATCTTGTAAGTGTGAATTTTACTGTGTTTTTTTTAAAGCTTCCCTTTCTTTTCTCTTCGTATTATCGGTTAGTTAGGCCAATTCAAACTCTACAAGGGTTTGTCGATTTCCGTTTGAATCGATAACATCCATCCCAAAAAAATCAAATCCATTGCGCTTTAACTCATTCTCCGTAATAATTTCGCCAGATAGCAATTCGATTTCATTTTCTTCATTTAAGAATTCTTCCATTTCATCGTCATAATCGATATTGTGATACGCATAAACGAGGACTTCAAATACATTTTCTCCATTTAAAATTAATTCTTGTACTTTCCCTTCTCTTGCTTGAAGTACTTCTTCCTCGTATTCATCGCAAAACATTGCATTATAGCCGTGTTTGGCATAATCAAAGAGCAAGATGCGCTCTTGCGTTTCTACATCTTCTGCATAGACAACAACGGGAAAATCATCCTGGTCAACCAAGAGATTAATATCCGCGGCATATTCGCCACAGTAATAAATTTTAAACCGTCTTCCTTGAGTAGAAGATTGAATTTGTCCGCGCCATTCAATAGCGATCATCTCTTGAAAATACCTTGATGTATCATAAGTTATAAAAGAAGACAAATACGTTGGTGCTTGATAGGTGGATGGATTTTTCATGTACTTGTATTTAAAGCGACAAGGTAACTCGTTTTTTTTTGCTGTTTTACTTACTTCTCTATTTTTTCGTCCTTATTTCCTTCATTTATATAACGGTGCTTTAATATTGGCTTAATATTAGAATAGGCTACAAACCTTACTTTAGCCTAAAATAATTGATTCGTATGAATACAGCAAAAGACAAATGGATTAACACCCATTACAATTTACATTGGGACGTTTTATACCAATATTCGTATAATATACTAAGAGATCAGACCTTGGCTTCGGATGTGGTTCAAGATGTTTTTATTTCCATTTGGGACAACTTTGATAGCTTAACTATTGACAATAGCAAGGCGTACTTAATCACAGCGGTAAAAAACAAAAGCCTCTATTACCTCAAGAAAGTTCCATTCAATACTATACAACTCGAATCGGTTTATCACGTATTGACAGAACACGAATTACTAACGAATGAGGAAGAAAGTTTATTCAAAGAGCAATTGTTGCAATTGATTTACAATAAAGCTCAAGAAGTATTGCCTACACGATGTTTAGAGATTTTCAACCTTCGCTTCTACAGTCATCAGAATTACAAGGAAATCGCCTCTAAACTATCCATTTCAGAAAGCACGGTTGAGAATCAAATATCCAAGGCATTGAAAACCTTAAAATCAACCTTGCCTTATACCTTAGATTTTTATTTCTTACTACTCTACCTCTTCCCTACTTCTGATTATTACCAAATTGTAATGTAAATTAAGAAATCGTTACCCTTGTTTTTTAACATAGGGGCATGCTCCTGTTTTGTGCTCTTTCCTATATAAGACCAAAACAATGGAGAAAAAGTTCAAAACTATTTTAGAACAATACCTACAGGATTCAGCCTCTACTCAGGAAAAAGAGGCCGTCGAATCTTTTGCACAAAAAATGAATGAGGAAGGTATTCCACTAGTGGAAGTCCAGCAAAACACCTCTCTAAAAAACAACGTTTATCGCTCTATTCTCGCCCATACTTCAGCAAAGAAAAGACGAAAAAAAAAGAAACAAAACACCTTGATCCTAGGTAGTTTATTCTTTTTCATTGCACTCGGCACCTTAGGGTACTATACGTTAACTGACTCTTCTCAAACCTATACCTCAACAGGTGATCGCCAAATCATCACCCTAGCAGATCAATCTCAAGTTACGTTATTTCCCGGTAGTGAATTAATCGTTTCTAAGGCGTATAACCAAACGGATCGTCAAGTTCAGCTGAAGGGAAAGGCTTTTTTTGCTATCAGCAAAAACAAACAACTTGCTTTTACGGTTCTCACTGCTGATTTGGAAACGTCTGTTTTGGGTACTTCTTTTCTTGTTGAGGAAGATTTAACTAGGACCTCCATTGCCGTGCACACTGGAAAAGTAAAAGTGCAAACGAAAGCGCATACAGACTATGTTATTCTTCAACCCCAAGAATCGGCGCGTTTTGAAAATCACAAGCTTCAAAAATACAATGCGCAGCAGGATCGAATGTCTTCTTGGAATTCCTCGCTAAACATGTTGAATGCTTCTTTTGCGCATTGGAAAGCCAGTATTGAAGGCGAATTTGACATCCTTATCCAATCTGAAAGCAAAGCGATACAACGCATCAAAATAACAGGAGATTACCGCAATAGTAATTTACAAGATATCCTCGATAGCTTTTGCTTTATCAACAATTTACGCTATAGCCAACAAAACAATTTAATAACTATAAACGAAGCAAACACACATGATTAACAACACTAAACTGCGTATGCGAATACGCCTGTACATCGCTTGTTGTATTCTTCTAGGTTCTCAATACAACTATGCCTTCAGTCAAGATCACCTGCATAGTGCAACAACGATGAATATTGTATTGGCCGCTAAGAAAACGAATGTAGGCCATGTTTTTAAAGCCATTGAAGAGCAAACTTCCTATAAAGTTGTTTTTTCTTCTGAGATGGTCGATACCAATACTGTTATCTCCTTTTCAAACACCACGGCTGAACTCAAAAATGTATTGGATGTCATTGCTAAGGAAACCACAACGGCTTATCGCATCAACAACAATTTAATTTCCTTCAAACGCGAAGCTCAACGCTCGCAAATCACAGCACAAGCGGCACAAACGATTACGGGAAAAGTAGTGGATTCAAATGGAGAAGCGTTACCTGGCGCTATTATTCAAGTGCAAGGTGGAACAGCGAGTACATTAAGTGATGTTGATGGAAACTTTAGCATCAAAGCGATAATTGGAAAAGATAATTTACACGTCTCTTTTGTTGGTTATACACCACAAGTCCTAGTGGCTAAAAACAAGATGACAATCCAGTTAGGTGAAAGTACCAATGATTTGGATGAAATCATTATTGTGGGATATGGTACCCAACAAAAACGATTGGTCACGACCGCCATTGACAAAATGAGTGTCACCAATGAGAATATGCGCACGGTGGCGTCTCCCGTTGAATTACTACAAGGAAAAATGGCGGGAGTTAGTGTCAATACGAGTTCAGGGAACTTAGGAACGGGAGAACGCGTTTCCATTCGTGGAATTTCATCTATTAGTGCAAGCAACGAGCCTTTGTATGTTGTTGACGGTATTCCGTTGTACAATCCATCAGCTGAATTGTTTAATATGGGGGAAGGAATGAGTTCGTTGAATACCATCAACATGAAAGACATCGAATCAATTGAAGTGTTGAAAGACGCTGCTGCTGCCGCTATCTATGGTTCACGTGCCAACAATGGAGTGATTATCATTACCACAAAATCAGGTAAGAAGAACAGCAGTAACGTTCGTTTTAATATTAATACGGGAATTTCTGAATTTGCCAATAAAAACAAACTCAAAATTACTAATTCAGACAAATACATCGCGCAATACAACGAAGGGGTATCCAACTACAACAAGCAATATAACTTACAAGTTGGCGACAAAGATTACAAAAGTCCGATTAGCAATCCTTTTGGCAATTTACCCGACACCAATTGGTTGGATTTAATCACCCAAAGAGGAACATTTACAGATGTTGACCTCTCTTTTTCAGGAGGTTCTGAAAAGACAACCTATTACCTTGGTGCTTCTTACTTACAACAAGATGGGGTAATCAAAACCAACAGCATGAAGCGGTATAACTTAAATACAAAGTTGCAAACGGAAGTTACGCCTTGGTTAACCATTGGTACGAATAACAACTTATCTTATGTTCGCAACAATCAAGTACCGGGTCCGAATTTGGGAACTACAATTATTGCGAGAGCCATTGAACAACGTCCTTTTGATCGTCCTTACAAACCCAATGGCGATTACTACATAGGTGGTACAGAAGAATTACTTCGACACAATCCTATTCAAATCCTCAACGAGCAAAAAACCTATTTGGATCTGTTTCGCTACATTGGAAATATCTATGCGGATATTCAAATTCTTCCCAACCTTACGTTTCGCAATAGTATCAATACCGATTTCAACTATACGTATGATTATTTGTACTACAACGAGAAGCATCCTTATGGTACTGGGGTGGGGCGTTTAGTAGATTCTAAACGAACCATTTTAAATCTAGAAACGGAAAATGTTTTAACCTACAACCAGCATTTTAATGATTTTGGTTTAACGGCTATGGCTGGGCATACCTTCCAAAAAGTAACCAACAATACAACAGGAATTGACGGACGTGGTTTCCCTTCTCCTTCTTTTGATGTGATCAATGTGGCCTCTGAAATTACAGGCGCAACGGGTTATGTCACGGAATATGCGATGGAGTCGTATTTTTCTAGGGTTACCTTAGACTATAAAAGCAAATATATTTTGAATGCCTCTATTCGAACGGATGGTTCTTCCAAATTTGCTCCTGATACCCGTTGGGGCTGGTTTCCTTCTGTATCCTTAGGATGGAACATCGACCAGGAGGATTTTATGCAAGAAATGGGAATTGATGCAAAATTAAGATTGAGTTATGGTAGTACTGGAAATCAAGAGGGAATCAACAACTACGGTTATTTATCATTGCTTTCTGGAGGAAATGATTATGGTTTAGAAAGTGGAATTTCAGTTTCTAGTTTTGGAAATAACACCTTGACTTGGGAAAAGGCCAACCAGACAAACTTTGGTATGGATCTAGCCTTTTTCAATAGACAATTGACCTTTAGCATGGATATGTATAAGAAGAAAACCAACAACTTACTGTATTCTATGCCTATACACGCAACTTCAGGGATGTCGAGTATCTTGACCAATATTGGTTCTATGGAAAACAAAGGAATTGAAATAGCGGTAGGAACCGATTTAACGTTCAACGATTTTCAATGGCAATCCAATTTCAATATTGCTACGAATAAAAACAAAATCACACAACTAATTGACAACAAAGGAGAGCCTTTATCCATAGGTGGCAATCGCGCCTTACAAGTAGGAAAGGATATTGGTGCTTTCTATCTATTTGTTCAAGAGGGCATTTACCAATACGATGGCGAAGTACCACAAGAACAATATGAACGCGGTGTTCGTGCTGGGGATGTAAAATGGAGAGATAGAGATGGAAATAACATCATCAACGACAACGACAGAGAGGTTATCGGCAGTTCTAATCCAGATTTTTTTGGAGGATGGAACAACAGCTTTAGATACAAGAATTTCCAATTCGATATCCTGACGACTTTTTCTTATGGCAATGATGTTTATGCTGGATGGAAGCCGGGAGTTTTAGGAAAACTAGGAGATCGCTTCCCTATTTTAGATGAATACTATGACAATCGTTGGACAGGTCCTGGTTCTACCGATCGCTATCCGAGAGCTTTGATGGGCGATACCAATAACAACAGAAATTCCGATCGTTGGCTAGAAGATGGTTCCTACTTCAAAATTCAATCTGCCACGTTGAGCTACCACTTTGACCAAAAGGTATTGGATCGCCTAAAAATCAAAGGACTTCGCGTTTACGTTCAAGGAACAAACTTGCTACTACTAACAAAATATTCGGGCTGGGATCCTAGCGTAAGTCCGAGTTTAGACGCTCGTTTCTATGGAAATGATGCCTTAGGAGTTCCTCCTACACGCAACTTTTCTATTGGTTTAAATGTCAACTTTTAATCGAACAACAACATGAAAAAAATACTTTTATTAGCCGTTAGTCTTTCGTTTTTCGCTTGTAGCAGTGAATTGGATTTACACCCAAGAACGGGCATTTCACCCGAGGCTATTACACCGAATGACCTCAAAGCACTAGAAAATGGGATGTACAATAACGTTCAAAATGATCCAAAAAGAGAAGCTTGGATTATGTATGACATTATTGGAGGAAACGTACAAGGATCGAGTACAACGAGTAAGGATGTGATCAACAATACCCTCAATCCACTCAACGGTATTATTGTAAGCAGTTGGAAGGGATATTACAGCGCTTTATATCAAGTGAACAATGTCATTGCTATTGCTGAGGCATTGCCTTTAGATGAAAACACCCGTCGAGTAAGAGGAACAGCTCATTACTTCAGAGCCTATATCTACTATAGTTTAGTCACGCGATGGGGTGATGTTCCCTTATTAACTCAAAACTCCTTAGAAAAACCTTCTCGTGCTCCTAAAGCACAGGTTTGGGAACAAATTGAGAAAGATTTAACTCAAGCCAAAGAACTTTTAGCTGCATCCAAAAGTTATTACTATGTGTCTCAAGATGCTGTAACCGCACTACAAGCTCGAGTAATGCTTAGTCAAAACAAAATGCAAGAAGCTTCCACTTTAGCAGAAAGCTTAATCACCAATGGCAAATATGCTTTAGATGCCTTTGAAAAAATCTTCCGCAAAGAAGCCAATACGGAAATTATTTTTGCTTTTGAAAACTTGACGCCTGAATCATCCAATACTATTAGTACGCTTTTTTACAACTATGGTCATCCCAACAAAGGAAGTTATGTGTACGCTCCTTCCAAAGAGATTTTAGAACTCATTACGACCAATGATAAAAGAAGGGCTATTTCTTTTGGTGTATTTGGAGGACAAGATTGCATCAATAAATACCCTAGTGGACAAACGGGTACAGATCCTGTGATTATCTCGAGAATTGCTGAAATGTATTTAATTAGTGCAGAGGCATCTTCTTTAGATTTAGGTACACAACGACTAAACGCCGTTCGAACGGCACGAGGTTTACCCCAAGTACACCCAGCTACACAAACTGAAATGGTGGCCTTAGTTCTTGAAGAAAGACGAAAAGAATTTCTAGCGGAAGGATTTGCTTACTATGACTATGTACGTACCAATACGGCGACCCAACACTTAGGCCTTTTGAACTACCAACACGTACTGCCTATTCCTGGTGGTGAACTACAATTAAATGATAAACTAACTCCTAATCCTGGTTACTAATGAGATCTTTAAAACTTTTATTATTCGGTCTATTCATCCATTTTCAAGTATCGTGTCAAACCAAATCGGACGACACTTTCACAACTTATGAGGCGATTCCAAAAACGGAAATGGGTACTCAATTGGTTCGAAATAGCAATTTAATCGCACAAATATTCAAGGATTCAACCTATACCCTAACAAGTGGCGTTCAGGTCAATGAATTATCGTACTTAGCTAAAAAAGGATATACCATGAAAACCTATGTGTATACCGTAGATTTAAACAATCCTCAACTAAGTGTGGTTGCCTCTATGCCGCACAACAAGCCTGAATTTGCCATGCAACCCATGACGGGACAAGCTACCGCTTTACTCAACCCCAATTTTGAGGTTGTCGGAGGTGTAAATGGTGATTTTTACGATATGACAACGGGGGTTCCTAGAGGAATATTTGTTTTTAATGGGATAATTTTAAGAGCATCTTATATCGCTAGAAATGAAGGATATCTTGCAGTCGATAAACAAAACAAAGTAAGTTTGGAAGAAATCGAAAACTTCGATGAACAGGCAAGTCAACTCCAACAAGCCGTATCAGGGGGTGTTTGGTTGGTTAAGAATGGACAAACGGTTGTTCAATCAGACAAGGAAATTCACCCGCGTACAGCGGTTGGAATCACGGCTAAGAATCAATTGTTATTGATGGTTGTAGATGGTAGAAACTACACTTGGTCTAATGGGATGAATTACGAAGATTTAGGTGATTTTATGCGTAGCATTGGTTCTGAACGAGCTTTAAATCTTGATGGCGGGGGAAGTTCAACCTTTTTTATCAACCCCAACTTTGCTGTTAATAAATTTCTTATCCGCAACTTACCTTCAGACAATGGAGGAATTGAACGAGCTGTTGGAAATGGAATCATCATCACTAAAACCAAATAAACATGAAGACACAGTCAATCAAACCACTCTTTATTTTAGGGGTACTCTATTCTCTTTTGTTTTTCTTTGTTGGTTGTAGTGCAGACGATAATCGCTATGGCTTTACCCCAACCAATCCAAATTTATCCCTTGCTCAAAAAGCATTTGAAGTAAGTAAGGAACAAGGAGAATTGGAAGTGAGTTTTGAATCCAATTTACCTTGGCGTGTGGAATCCAACACCAATTGGATTACCTCTAATCTCCTCCGTGGGGATGCGGGTAAACATACGTTAAAAATAACCTACAACAAAAACCTCGCTTTAGAAGATCGCCTCGGCACACTGCTTATCAAAATTACGGATGACAGCAAGGAAAAGATCACCATCAAACAAGCCAAAGCGAGTATTGACGATACCTATACACATTATTATGTCAAAGAGAATGGCACGGGTGATGGTAGTAGTTGGGAACAAGCCACTACCTTAGATCAAGCCTTACAACTCGCGGTAAACAACAATGATGTCATTCACTTAACGGAAGGAATCTACTATCCTGGGGCTCATGAACTCATTCCCAATACAGCAGATAAAGACAAAACATTTTTGATTCAAGCAAATATCAAACTAATTGGCGGTTACCCTAAAACAGCTACAACGGGTAGTAAACCTGCCCCCAATGCGCAATCTATCCTTTCGGGTGCCAATCAAAGTGTACATGTTATGACTATTTTGGCTCAAAAAATAACTGGTTTAACAGTCATGCTAGAAAACTTAACAATAACGCAAGGAAATGGCGACGCAGGAGCGAGCAATTTAACACTCAAAGGATTCAGTGTGCCTCGTGATCACGGAGCGGGAATCATCATCATGGAATCTGCAGTAACAATGAACAACTGTAAAATTATCAAGAACCAATCTGGACGTCATGCAGCTGGAATTTTTGCTACACAAAAAAGTATCGTAAACATCACGCACAGCATCGTTAATGAGAATACAGGGGTAAACAGTAACGCTAATGCTGGTGGAATTTTTGTTAATAATTCGACGATGAACCTTTCCTTTACGGATGTCTCTTTCAACAAAGCAGGTGGGGTTTCCGGTGGAATCCAAACGTTGAACAATTCGGAAATCAACTTGACTAACGTAACGGTTACAAATAACCAAGCCAATAGTAATGCTGGTGGATTCTACCACAGAGGCAATTCAAAATCTGTAGTCATCAATTCGTATTTCTATAACAATACCGCAACAGAAGGGGGAGGAATCTCCACTCATGATGGCGCTGTATTACACCTGATTAACAGCACGTTGTACCGAAACGAATCTCAAAAACTATATGGTGCTATCAACAACCAAGCAAACAATACCATTTACCTCTACAACAGCTTGTTGTTTGACAACCCAAGTACGGTCAATAACAACGGAATTAATCCAGCAGGAACCTTAAGCGTTACAGCATCGGCAGTACACAACCAACTTTTTGGGGCAGAAAATATCCTAACGGGAACTTTTACAGCTCAGGATATTCAAACGGCAAATCCGGTACAAATTATGCCTAGTAATGCATCTAGTCCGATTGCTACTAAAGGAATGAGTGTAGAAGAACTAATGGAACTTCGCAATCGATTGGGAATCGCCATTCCTATTGAAGTTTTTACTTCTGATTTAAATGCGAAATCAAGAGAAGGAAGTAAAACCATGGGAGCTTATCGTTTATAACCCCTTCCTTATTTTCTTATAAAGCATCAAGCCATCCCGTAATAGGATGGCTTGATTTTTTTATTTGACTGAACTGCTGTTTTTCTGTGTTCATCTTCCAATAAGAAATAAACCATTTTCTGACTAATCCATACTCTTCCAACATACACGTAAAGGATTCTCTCTTAATTGATCAACGTATTAGCTGTGTAAGCCAATCAAAGCGTAAACGCCCTTTCCCACTTGATCTTCAAAATTCCAATTGTACACCCGTGAATAATATGTAATTTTGCAGCAACCAAATTCAAAATCATGTCCAACACCGATGCTGCTTTTAGACGATTTCAATCGGATATTTCGCTAATCAACAAACCTCAAAAATTCACGTTTCCTTTTTACTACGAACCTCATCCATTGAGTATTGTGGCTTGTGAAGAACTACAACGTGAACTGGAAAGCAATGCAATATTTCTTCCTCTTTTTGACGCTTCTCACCCGCTAGGTTTACCTTCAGGCAAAATGTTTGGGGTATTACTTGTTGAAAATCGAAGCGGAGAATTGGGTTATTTACGTGGTTTTTCGGGTAAACTAGGCTCCTATACGCATTTGGAAGGATTTGTTCCTCCTGTATTTGATTTATGGAATAAGGACAGTTTTTTTGCTAAAGAAGAAGCGGTATTAAATGCTATTAATGCGCAACTGGAGCAAGTACAACAAGATCAGACCTACAAAGAAGCGACGGACCTCCTCCAACGACAACTAGCTGAGGAAAAAGAGGCTTTGACTCAAAAAAAGGCAGCACTGAAACAGCTAAAACAGGAGCGAAAAACGGAACGAGACGCAAAAATAGCAATCCTTAGTTCGGCAGAATTTGAACTATTACATGACGATTTAATCAAACAAAGTTTACGCGATAAACATGAACTGCGCATGCTCACCGCCTATTGGCAAGAACAAGTCCAAGCAACACAACAGCGCATTGCTGATTTTGAACTGCATATTGCGACCTTAAAAGAAGAGCGAAAGCAGAAATCCAATGCTTTGCAGCGCAAGCTTTTTCAGCAATATCGCTTTCTCAACTACAACAAAGAAGAGCAAGATTTACTGGATATTTTTGAGCAAACAGCACTTCAACAACCTCCTGCAGCAACGGGTGATTGTGCGGCACCTAAATTATTACAATACGCTTACCTCAACGGTTATAAACCCCTTGCTATGGCGGAATTTTGGTGGGGTGAATCACCTAAATCAGAGATTCGCAAACACCAGCACTACTACCCGGCTTGTCGTGGTAAATGTGAACCGATCTTAGGGCATATGTTACAGGGGTTAGATGTGGATGAAAATCCACTGCTAATCAATCCAGAGCTACAGCGCCCGATTGAAATTGTTTATGAGGATGAGGACTTTGCTATTGTCAATAAACCCGAGGAGTTTTTAAGCGTTCCTGGAATTTACATTCAAGATTCCATTTATGAGCGCATGAAAATACGCTATCCCAAAGCGACGGGTCCCCTTATTGTACACCGCTTGGATATGGCGACATCTGGTATTTTAATCATAGCCAAAAACAAAGAAGCACATAAGGCCTTACAAAGTCAGTTTATCAAAAAAACAGTAACGAAGCGTTATGTGGCTCTTTTAGACGGAATCATCCAAGGAGAGGAAGGCGTTATCGATTTACCGCTGCGTGTCGATTTAGAAGACCGCCCGCGTCAGATGGTTTGCTACGAACACGGTAAACCTGCTAAAACAAAATGGGAGGTGATCGAACGAAAAGAGGGCAAAACCAAAGTGTATTTTTATCCCATTACAGGGAGAACGCACCAATTGCGCATGCATGCTTCTCATCCCCTGGGACTGAATACGCCTATTGTAGGTGATGATCTCTATGGCACCAAGAGTAGTCGTTTGTTTTTACACGCGGAATCAATTACGTTTAAACATCCGAAAACCTATGAAACGGTTTCTTTTCAAGTGAAAGAGCAATTTTGATAGCGGTTGTTTTTTGTTTTTTTGCTAGTTGCTTTTTTATTCGTTGTGATTTTATTCCATTTTCGGTTAAAAAATAGCTCTTCTTTAATCAGAAAAGTCACTCATTTCTCATAACTCCTTATCTTTAGCTAAAATAAACAAGGTTATGCGAGATAAAAAAGCTCAACTTCGGCTACACAAGCGAATTGCCACGGGATTATTTCTAGTCATGGCTGTTGTATACCTCTTCATGGTATACCTTTTGAAATATAGTCCTGCGAGTTGGATGGGTTATGTTAAAGCGTTTGCTGAAGCAGCTATGGTGGGTGCCTTGGCCGATTGGTTTGCTGTAACAGCTTTGTTTCGCCATCCTATGGGATTGAAAATACCCCACACCAATCTAATTGAAAACAAGAAAAATGATATTGGAGACAATTTAGGCAATTTCGTCACGGAGAATTTCCTAACGCCATCCACGATCCGCCCTTATATTAACAAACTTGAAGTAGCCCATTTTCTATCACAATGGCTGAATCAACCCAAAAACCAACAGCTTTTAGAGCAGGAATTGCTCTTTTTACTTCAATCCATTATCCAAGATATAGATGAGAAAAAAATCATTGATTTTCTATCTCAGAAGGCAGAAGAGGGAATGAATGAAATCAACATACAACAATTTATTGCACAGGGATTACAGTATGCTTTGAAACAGAATGAGCACAATCGGTTGATTTCTTTAGTCTTACCAAAAATACAAGACTATGTTGAGCATCATCGCACAGAAATTTACGAGCAAATTATAGAAAAGAAACCGCTTTTAGGATTAGTCGGAGGTAAAACGGTTACCAATCAATTAATCAAAGGATTACATGCTTTTTTAGCTGATATTCAAACCAACGAAAAACACAAAGTAAGAGAAGAAATTGGCCTTCAGTTGATTCAATTAGCCAAGGATATTGAATCTTCCTTGGAATGGAAGACAAAATTACAAGCTATGTTGCATCAATTTGTAACGAAGGACGTTATTAGGCAGTACTTAACTGATTTTTGGCTAACAACAAAAGAATCCCTTCTCATCCAATTAAAAACGGAAAATTCTACTTTTCGCTCTTATTTAAAAAACACGATTCAATCGCTTGCAGATACGATTAATCAGGATGTAGATTTACAGCACCGTTTGAATCATTGGACACAAGTTACCTTATATCGCATGGCTTTGCGCAACACCCAAGAAGTGAGTACCTTAATCCGCAATACAGTGGATCAATGGGATGGCCGTGAACTCAGCGATAAACTTGAACTCGAAGTGGGAAAAGATTTACAGTTTATTCGAATCAATGGAACCTTAGTGGGCGGATTAGTGGGTTTATTGATATACTTATTCACCCAATTATTGTAAGATAAACCGACTTCGAATATGATCCGTTAGCATTTTTTGCACTTGAGGATCGGATTCGGTTTGTTTCAAAAAATCAAAATGCGAGAGTATTTCATCCGTTCGCTTTGGTGAAAGTTGAATATTAGCTGTGCTTAAAAACGTATCAAACGAAATATGGGCTGCACAAACGTAATCAAAAAGGTAGTGTTTACCTCCTCTTTCGAGGAGTTCTTGAGCCAAGATGTGGTAATTTTGAAAGACAGAAAAACTCACTTGAGCTACTTTGCCCAATTCAATAAATAAATCGCGAATTAGATCAATATTAACCGTGTGTATCTGATCGCAAACGATACTTGCGATCTGTTGTCTAAAGATGTAATTTTCATCTTTGAACTTCGCCCCAAATTTTCCGTTCCATTTTAATTCCAACCAATCGCGATCTGCCATATCATAATTTTCAATAAAAGACTGGATTCCAACATGTTCTACCGTCATACTCCCATATTTAAATTCATTTTTTCCTTTTGCTAAGGTACTACATAAATTTTGGTCTCCTTTTTTTGTATAGCATTTTTTGCATACTTTTTCATTCTAATAAATATACAGCAAACAACTACAATAAAGCACTTGAGCGCATTTGATACGTACAATTTAGTACCTCCTGTCTATCAACAAAATACAAAAAAGATAAGGGTTGCATGCTTCAGCATGCAACCCTTATCTTTTTTTATGTTCGATTTCTTTGTCCTTGTATCTTATCTCACAAGGTCTTTTAATTCTTCTAAATTTACCGTCTGTTGTTCACCAGAAACTAAATTCTTCACCGTATACTTTTGTTGTTGAATTTCTTCACTTCCAGCTAATACGGCAAATGGAATATTTTTCTTATCTGCAAATTGGAATTGTTTTCCCATTTTTGCTTTATCGGGATAGATTTCAGTTTTAATTCCTGCATCTCTCAATCGGGCTACCGCTTGCATCGCATAACTCATTTCTTCCTCTCCAAGATTTAAAAACATCACCTTAGAAGCCGCATTTACCGTTGCAGGGAATAAATTCAACTCTTCCATCACCAAATAGATGCGATCCAAACCAAATGAAATTCCAACACCGCTCATGTCTTTTAATCCAAAGATACCCGTTAAATCGTCATAGCGTCCACCACCACCGATTGAACCCATTTGAACTGTATCAGGTGCCCCTATTTCAAAGATAGCGCCTGTATAGTAATTTAACCCACGTGCTAAGGTAACATCTAAATTCAATGTCGCAGTAGAGAGTCCAATTTGAGCAATCTCTTTTCCTACAAAAGTCAGCTCTTCAACTCCTTTTGTTCCTTGTTCCGATTCGGCTAATAATTGGCGTAATTTCTCTATTTTCTCTTCAAATGATCCCGTAAAATTGAATAAAGGCTGTACTTTTTCAATCGCCTTTTCGTCAATTCCCTTTTCAATCATTTCTTTCTTCACGCCTTCTTCACCAATTTTATCCAGCTTATCTAAAGCAACGGTAAAATCAATTAATTTATCACTTGCTCCAATCACCTCCGCAATTCCCGCTAAAATCTTTCTGTTGTTTAACTTAATGGTTACTCCGTTTATTCCTAAAGCAGTAAATACACGATCATACAACAAAACTAGTTCTACTTCTTGCCAAAGGGATTTGGATCCAATCACGTCAGCATCACATTGGTAAAACTCTCTGAATCGTCCTTTTTGCGGGCGATCTGCGCGCCATACGGGTTGCATTTGGTAGCGTTTAAAAGGAAAGTCTAATTCATTTTGGTGCATCACTACATAACGCGCAAAAGGCACCGTCAAATCATAACGCAACGCTTTTTCAGAAATCTGACTGGTTACCTTCAAGCTATTCTTTTCGTCTAACAGCGTTTGATCTGCTTTACTCAAATAATCACCTGAATTTAAAATTTTAAAAATCAATCGATCTCCTTCTTCTCCATATTTCCCTAAGAGCGTCTCCAAATTTTCAAAAGAGGGTGTCTCTATGGGATGGAAACCAAAATGCTCAAAATGATGACGGATTGTTTGCATTATGTATTGTCTTCTTGCTACTTCAATCGAAGAAAAATCACGTGTCCCTTTTGGAATTCCTGGTTTCTTTGCCATTTTCAATTAATTTTCAAATTATTTAATCATACAAAAATAGGTATTTTTAATTAGAAAGAGGAAAGAGGAAAGAAGAGAGCGGAGAATTTTTCTAAATAAAGAAAATATTCTCTTTTATTTGAAAAAAACAACTTTTTTCGTGCTTTTGCTTTTTTGTTAGTTGCTTTTTTGTGTTTTTGTAAATTTCCGTTTAAATAAAACTATTTTTAATTAGAAAGAGGAAATCGGAGCGAAGTGAAAATCGAAACGTAGTGAAAATCGTAACGTAGTGAAAATCGTAACGCAGTGAAGATTCATCGAACACTAAAACAAATATAAAATAAGGTGAGATATATTCATCGAACACTAAAATAATATATAAAATAGGTGAGATATATTCATCGAACTCCAAAATAAAATAATAACTTGGTGAGATAAAGAAGAAATCGAAACGTAGTGCAAATCGAAACGTAGTGAAGATTCATCGAACACTAAAATAAATATAAAATAGGTGAGATATATTCATTGCTCACCAATATAAAATATAAACCTAATGAAATAAAGAAGAGAGCGGAGAATTTTTCTAAATAAAGAAAATATTCTCTTTTATTTGAAAAAACAACTTTTTTCGTGCTTTTGCTTTTTTGTTGACTGGGAGTTTGTTGTTGGGAGGTGTCCAATTGTCTATTCTAAAACGGTCAACCCTATTTAGGGACGTTCAGGACGTTCCCCTTTCCCCTCTCTTCTCTCTTCTCTCCATATTTAACAACTTTTCCCTACCTTTACTTGTAACAGTTCACCCCTTTCAGCTACTAATCAGACATGTGGAAAATAACGCTTGAAAATATAAAAATTGCAGCAACGAGTATTAAGAGTCAACTTCTTCGTACCTGTATTACGGTATTTATTATTGCTATTGGTATTTGGGCTTTAGTAGGGATTCTATCGGTTGTTAATGCATTAAAACATACGATTGTAGCGGACTTTTCTTCCATGGGGGCAAATACCTTTACCTTAAGTCAATATGATACAGCAGGTAAAATCGCAAAAAACCAATCCACTCAAGTAGAGAATCCACCGATTACCTATGCACAAGCACAAGATTTTAAAACGCGTTATGCCTATCCTTTTTCTTCAGTTTCCCTGTCTTTTACTGCAGCGAGTAATATTGAGGTCAAAAATGATTACGCAAAGAGTGATCCTGAGGTTAGTATTGTAGGTTGTGATGAGAATTACCTGTCTAACAGTGGCTTACAAGTGGAAGTAGGAAGGGGGTTAACCTATACAGACAGTAAAAACAATCACTTTGTTTGTGTGGTAGGTTCCGATTTTTCCAAGAACATGTTTAAGGGACAATCCCCGATCAACCAACAGATTTCAGTTCGCGGTTATAAATTCAAAATCATTGGTATTTTAAAAGAGCAAGGAAGTACATTTGGGCAGAATGAAGATCAGCGTGTTTTTATTCCCCTTCAGCTTGCGCGTACTATTTTCAACGAAACGAACATCAACTATACCCTTAAAGTTGGGGTACTCCAAGAAGGCTTACTCAACGAAGCAATTGACCAAGCAACGATAGACTTTCGAGCGAGTCGCAATCTCGCTCCCGCAAATCCTTCTAATTTTGGTATCGAACGCAGTGATGATATGATTCGCTCCTTAGAAAAGCAAGTAGACATCTTGAATATGGCAGCTTGGTTAATTGGAATGATTACCATTTTGGGGTCTTCTATTGCCTTGATGAATATCATGCTTGTTTCTGTTACTGAACGCACCAAAGAAATTGGCATTCGCAAATCACTAGGGGCAAAAAGAAAGACAATCGCACAGCAATTTTTTACTGAAACGCTAATCATTGGTCAATTAGGTGGATTAATAGGAACAATGTTAGGTATTGGCACTGCTTACCTGATGACTTCCCTCCTTCATTTTACGTTTGCCATTCCTTGGGAGGCTATTTCAGCGGCTTTTATTACCACCTTAGTTGTTGCGGTTATTTCGGGCTTATACCCTGCTATAAAAGCATCGAAATTAGATCCAGTAGAGGCACTTCGTTACGAGTAAGTTAATTCGCGGTATAAAATCAAACCCTCTACTTATTTTTGTGTGATATTTAAAAACATAACATGACTAGAACCTTACCTGAACATATTGCCGAACAGTTTGTTGCCGCATGGAATCAATATGATGCGGAGCAATTAGCCGCAATCTTTGTTGATGATGCGGATTTTGTTAATGTTACAGGATTGTGGTGGCATAACAAAGAAGCTATCTATCAAGCTCATGCCTATGGTTTAGGCGTTATTTTCAACCACTCCAAATTGGAATCAAAGCGCACCAAAGTTAGATATATTACTGATGATATTGCCACCGTACATGCTCGAATAAGACTCAGCAATCAGACAGCATTAGCGGAAAATGTCCCTCCGCATATCCGAAACACTTTATTCTTATTTGTGGTTCAAAAAATAGACGGAATTTGGTTTTGCCTCGCTGCTCAAAATGCAGAAGTACAAAGTGGAAAAGAGACGTTTATCAAGAAAGAAGACGGTAGTCTTGAAGCAGTTAACTACGGAAAATTCAAGAAGTAAACCAAACACGTTTTAGGATCCACTTAAATTCATCATTTATAGGGAGTACAACAAAAGTGTAGATTCGCTATTTTTGTAATCAACGAACAATCTTTCTATTTATGAAGACGCTTTTATTAACCTTAGCCCTAGGATTGGGTGCTTTTAGCTTGACGCATGCTCAAGAAATTTCAACTAAAAACATCTTGATTAGACAAGGAAACACAACAATTGAAATTAACCAAAAAACACAAAACATCACCCTAAAACCCGAGCGTTTTAGCCTAGAGTTTTTGAACAAGCCGTATCAAGAAAGACAAGAGCTTTTCTATTCGGCCAAAGCACTATTAACCGACAACAGTCAATTTTCCAATACATACGAATCGATGTCCTTTGACGACATCGCATTTTTTAGTCCAGGGACGGGATTTGCAGCGACTTTTGATGAAAATCAGTTTTTCCCAAATTTAAGCGAGGATGGACATCAATACTTGTATTATGCGTCGAATAGCGATCACCGCATCAACAAAATTGGCAAACAAAGAGAATGGGATATTTATCAATGGAATCTCGATGGGGTAACGATTGACGGGAATGAAATTGCTTGGAAAAATTATCGCATTGGCGAATTATATCTTTACTTTGTTGTTGATCGTAATTTAAATAATAGCATCGATTCGGATGAACATCATTTAATTCGAATCTCTTTTCAAAAATAACCAACATCATTCGTTTCTAAGTACTTATTCATGTCAAATTCTCCTAGAGCACACTTATTTCTACTTTCTTTCTTTTGGTGCGTACTTCTTTGGTGCGCTCCTACTGCAATGCATGGGCAAGAAATAGTGACAACCTATAAAGAACAATATGACAAGACTGTAGCTGGAAGTGCGGAGCGCTTTGAATTGGTAGGAAAATACGCCCAAGCGTTATTTTTCCAAGAAAAACAACAAGAAGCGACACAAGTACTAAAAGAAAACATTCGCATCGCTGAAAGACAAGAAGACAAAACCAATGCGGCTTATCTTTATTCAATTTTAGCGATGAACGCCCAACTCAATGAAAATACAACAGAGGCTAAGAAGGCGATAACAAAGGCTTTGGATTATGCGCAACAAATCGACGCTTATGAAATCAAGGCCTATGTTAACTATTGTCGTGGTTGGATGTATGTCCGAGATAATCAAGAAGCTAAAGCTGTTCACTCTTTGTTGATTGCAATTTCACTTTATGAGAAAGCCCCTCCTTCGCCTACAAAATTAGTTCGATTGTCAGCTACATACAAAGAGTTAACTAGCATTTATGCGAGTTGGGATGATTATGAATTACAAGAAAAATACAGCAAACTTACCCTCGATATTGCCATTCAACAAAATAATCCAAATGCGTTATTCGACGCCTATATGATGATGGGGTATTTATACGAAAGTGAATTTGCTCAAAATACCCATAATATTTATGCGAGAGATTTAGCCGAAAAATATTATAAAAAGGCCATCAAAACCTATGAAAACAATCGAGAAACGATTCCTTTTCGATCCGATTTGGCCTTTGTAGCTAATAATTTAGCGAGTCTCTACTTGCGCGCTTTTCCGAAACAATACAACGAACAAGCTTCTTATTATGCTAACCTAGCCCTACAACAAGCCAAAGAGACGCATCAGGTAAATTTCCTAGCCTCATCCTATGGGATTTTGGCTGAAATTGCGCTACAAACAGATGATAGAAAAACGGCCACGGCTCATTTGCTTTCTGCCTTAACGACCATTAACAGTACTCATTTACCAGATAAAAACACCTTGCTTTCCATTTATGAAAGTTTAGCGCAATTAAATGAGACTGAAGAAAATTATCTAGGCGCTTTACATTTTCAAAAACTATACTTGCAAACGTATCAATCAATATACAATAAAGATAAACTAGAAATTAGCAGACGACTAGAGGCTCAATATGAAAAAGAACAACAAAAACAGCAATTGCTGACGTTGCAATTATCATCTGAAAAAAAAGAGCAACAAATTAAGCTAATGAAAACCATAGGTTTACAGCAAAAGCAAGAGTTGGAGAATCTAAAACTCTCAGAGGAGAACCAGCGCAAACGACTTGAGATTAGTCAACTAGAAACCGAGACACATGCCCAAGCATTAAAACTCTCTCAGTTGGAAAACGACAATAAACTATTGGATATCCAACACTTTAAAAAGACACTTTCCTTTCAAGAAAAGGTCAAGTTTTACTTTCTATCCCTAGCGATTGCCTTGGCTGTTTTACTTCTTGTTTTACTCTATGTGTACAAACAGAGAACCAAGAGTATGAAACAACAAAAGGAGTTATATAACTTGGCTTTAGAAAAAGAAAAACAACACGCTAAAATCGCAACGCTGACAGCTTTGCTAGATGGGCAAGAACAAGAGCGATCCCGTTTAGCACGAGATTTACACGACGGTTTAGGAGGACTCCTTTCTGGGACTAAAATTCAACTGAGTACATTAAACAACAAGATAACCGACGCCAATAAGCTTGAAATGACAAAATCCATTGAGCATTTAGATAATGCTGTGGATGAGTTAAGACGAGTAGCTCATAATTTAATGCCTGACTTACTGCTCAAATATGGCTTGGAAGAAGCACTTAAAGAATATGCCAATCGCATGTCTACCGATCAATTGGATATTGATGTCCAATTTTTGGGCTATACCGATACCTTACAACAAGACAAGCAGTTATTAGTATATCGCATTATTCAAGAATTAGTCAACAATGCCTTAAAACATGCAAATCCTCAACAAATCATTATTCAACTCGTTGAAAGCGAGAACTCCTATTTAGTTACCATTGAAGATGACGGTTGTGGTTTTGATCTACCCCAAGTACAACAAACCCAATCTGCAGGATTACACAACATTCAATCACGCGTGCAATTCTTGAAAGGAGAATTACACATTCATTCGGAACAAAACCTTGGAACAAGTATCGATTTTCAATTCCCAAAACAATAAAACATGATAAAAGTAGCGCTAACGGACGACCACCCTTTATTATTAGAAGGATTAAAAAATATTTTAAACAAACAGGAGAATATTCAAGTCACGGGTTGTTATCCTTCCATAGACCACTTGCAAAAGGGGCTGAAAAAAAATCCCCCTCATATTTTATTGCTCGATATTAATTTAGAAGACATTAATAGTTTAGATTGGATTAAACCTTTGAAGAAAAAACAGCCTGAAATGCAAATCATCATGCTTAGTGTTCACAATGAATATGCGGTAATTAATAGTGCACTACAGGAAGGAGCTTCAGGATATATTCAAAAAAATGCTTCTGTAGATGAAATTGTACAAGGCATCTATACGGTATACCATCACAATCCCTACTTGTGTTCGCAAACACAGGTGGTATTAGAGAAAAAAAATAAAAATGGATTAAACACCATTCCAAAGCTCACCCGACGTGAAAAAGAAGTTTTGGTAGAAGCAGCACAAGGTTTCACAACTCAACAGATTGCCGATCGTCTGTTTATCAGTACACATACGGTAGATAGTCATCGCAAGAATTTGATTGAAAAATTTCAAACAACAAACCTCAGTTCGGTGATTACCTTAGCCATTGAATATGGTTTAATCAAAAAAGCATAAAATTGAAGCAACAAGTCCAGATTTAAAATAAACCGCTATTTTTTGGCATCAAAGATTTTTTTTAATTTTCTTAACAGAAAAAACGGTTATATGCGCTACAAAACCCTATTTTCAGGCCTTAAAAAAAATATTTTTCTTATCTTTGGACAGATGACTTATTCTTTTCTCCTTAGAAATAGGGATTAAATAAGACATAATCGCAAGTTTCTAAAAATATTTTACAAAAAGACTTTGTAAGAATCAAATGACTTTATATATTTGCACTCGGTTTTGGCGCAAGTATATCAAAGCTGAATTTTTTGAAAAGTAAAATACTAAGATTTAAAGATAAACGCAATGAGCAAGAGAACGTTTCAACCTTCAAATAGAAAAAGAAGAAACAAACATGGTTTCATGGAAAGAATGTCTACTCCTAACGGTAGAAAAGTATTAGCTGCAAGAAGAGCTAAAGGAAGACATAAATTAACTGTTTCTTGTGAAACAAAACATAAACATTAATGTTTTGATTAAAATATAAATAAAGGTGTTACTCATTTGGTGGTAACGCCTTTTTTTATACTTTGTCGGAAGCATCACAATACAATCACACACACTATACTTACTTTTTTACTAAAGTAGTACATAATAAACAACACAAGAAAATGCCTAAAGACACTTCTATCAAGACCGTTTTAATCATTGGTTCAGGACCAATCATCATCGGACAAGCTTGCGAATTTGATTACTCAGGTTCACAATCAGCAAGATCATTAAGAGAAGAGGGAATTAAAGTTATCTTAGTTAACTCGAATCCCGCAACAATTATGACCGACCCATCGATGGCGGATCATATTTATCTAAAGCCATTAACTGCACGTTCAATTATTGAAATTTTAGTTGCTCATCCAGAAATTGATGCTGTATTACCAACTATGGGAGGTCAAACAGCGCTAAACTTATGTCTGGAATGTGATGAAAAGGGAATTTGGGCAGACTTTGGTGTTCGTTTAATTGGTGTAGACATTAACGCGATTAATGTTACAGAAGACCGCGAACAATTCAAACAGTTATTAGAGCGTATCGATGTACCTGCTGCGCCAGCAAAAACAGCTACTTCTTACCTACAAGGAAAAGAAATCGCACAAGAATTCGGTTTTCCTTTAGTTATTCGTCCTTCCTTTACTTTAGGAGGTACAGGTGCAGCTTTTGTTCACCACGCAGAAGATTTTGACGATCTATTGACAAATGGACTTGAGGCTTCTCCTATTCACGAAGTTTTAATTGACAAGGCGTTATTAGGTTGGAAAGAATACGAATTAGAATTATTACGCGATAAAAATGACAACGTAGTCATCATCTGTACCATCGAAAATATGGATCCTATGGGAATCCATACCGGAGATAGTATCACAGTGGCACCAGCGATGACTTTATCGGACAGAACCTTCCAAAGAATGCGTGATTTATCTATCAAGATGATGCGCAGTATCGGAAACTTTGCTGGAGGATGTAACGTACAGTTTGCTGTTTCACCAGATGAAAAAGAAGATATCGTTGCAATCGAGATTAACCCACGTGTTTCTCGCTCATCGGCTTTAGCTTCTAAAGCAACGGGATACCCAATTGCTAAAATCGCAACGAAATTAGCCTTAGGATATACTTTAGATGAATTGCAAAACCAAATTACAAAATCTACTTCTGCTTTATTCGAGCCAACATTAGACTATGTAATTGTAAAAATCCCCCGTTGGAATTTTGATAAATTCGAAGGAGCAGATAGAACCTTAGGATTACAGATGAAATCGGTTGGAGAAGTAATGGGAATTGGACGTTCTTTCCAAGAAGCCCTACACAAAGCAACGCAATCGTTAGAGATTAAACGCAATGGTTTAGGAGCAGATGGTAAAGGAAATACGAACTACGACCAAATCATCGACAAACTAACGCATGCAAGTTGGGATCGTGTATTCGTCATCTACGATGCAATTCAACACGGTATTCCATTGAGCAGAATCCACGAAATCACGAAAATCGATATGTGGTTCTTGAAACAATATGAAGAACTATATCTATTAGAAAAAGAGATTTCAAACTATACCATCGAAACGCTACCAAAAGATTTGTTACTAGAAGCAAAACAAAAAGGATTTGCTGATAGACAAATTGCTCATATGTTGAAAACATTAGAGAGTAAAGTTCACGATTTAAGAGATAAAATGGACATTCAACGCGTATTCAAATTAGTGGATACCTGTGCGGCTGAATTCCCTGCAAAAACACCATACTACTACTCTACTTTCGAAGCTGATATTCAAAAGGCAGACGGAACGAGATACGTGTCAAACGAAAGTGTTGTGACAAACAAGAAAAAAGTAGTGGTTTTGGGATCAGGACCTAACCGTATTGGTCAAGGGATTGAGTTTGATTACTCTTGTGTACACGGAGTTTTAGCTGCAGAAGAAGCAGGATATGAAACCATCATGATTAACTGTAATCCTGAAACGGTTTCAACGGATTTCGATACAGCTAACAAATTGTATTTCGAACCTGTATTCTGGGAGCACATTTACGATATTATCCGCCATGAGAAACCAGAGGGAGTAATTGTTCAATTAGGAGGTCAAACGGCTTTAAAATTAGCAGAAAAATTACACCGTCACGGAATCAAAATTTTCGGAACAAGCTTCGACGCATTAGACTTAGCAGAAGATCGCGGACGTTTCTCTACCTTATTAGAAGAGTTAAACATCCCATTCCCTCAATTCGGCGTAGCTAAAACGGCAGATCAAGCGTTGCAGTTAGCAGATCAATTAGACTTCCCTTTATTAGTTCGTCCATCCTATGTATTGGGAGGACAAGGAATGAAGATTGTCATCAACAAAAAAGAATTAGAAGAACACGTAATTGATTTATTAAACCAAATCCCAGGTAACTCGCTTTTATTAGACCATTATTTAGATGGAGCAATCGAAGCAGAAGCAGATGCGATTTGCGATGGTGAAAACGTGTATATTATCGGAATCATGGAGCATATTGAGCCATGTGGAGTTCACTCAGGAGATAGTCACGCTATGTTACCGCCATTTAACTTAGGAGAATTTGTTTTAAATCAAATCAAAGACCACACAAGAAAGATTGCAGTTGCCTTACAAACAGTTGGTTTAATCAACATTCAGTTTGCCATTAAAGACGATATCGTTTACATCATCGAAGCCAATCCAAGAGCTTCTAGAACGGTTCCTTTTATTGCAAAAGCGTATGGTGAACCCTATGTAAATTACGCAACAAAAGTAATGTTAGGTCACAACAAAGTAACTGACTTTACTTTTAACCCACAATTAAGTGGATATGCAATTAAGACACCAGTCTTCTCTTTTAACAAGTTTAAAAATGTAAATAAAGCTTTAGGCCCAGAGATGAAATCAACAGGAGAAAGCATCTTGTTTATTGACAACTTAAGAGATGATCAATTCTATGAAATCTATTCACGTAGAAAAATGTACTTAAGCAAATAAGATTAAAAATCCCGCTTCCTATGAGCGGGATTTTTTTTTTCACTTGTTTGTATCTGAAACGAGCATCTTCAGTGTTGCATCTGCTATTAATATGCCTAACATCCGAAGCCTCCGCACAATTCGAATGCCCTGCATTCTCCACCTGCCTAACTTTATTGACGCTGTTTTTAGTATAAACTACACCACTTTATTTCATTATAATACGTTTGTTCCAGTTCGTAAAGTGTTTTCGGCAATACTCTGTCTTCTCACAAATATCTCCGTGTACAAAAATATAAAAGGTTGTTCTGTTCGTTAATTAAAATAAACACCCCCCTTTCTTTTTGCGATAAATAAGCACAAACAAAACGATACCTAAGAACCGAATAATACCTATTTTTGGAGTTGAATCGAATTATATACCATGTCACAAGAAATTATCTTAAGTCTTTTAGTTCTCGCTACTTTTATTATTGCCTTTTTCGTTGGAAAAAAGACAACAAATAAGGGGAATGATTCTTCCCAAGTAATCCAATTACTAGCTGAAAAAGAATTCCTCGCACAACAAATAAATCAAGTAGAAAACGATAAAAAAAAGGTTGAAGAACAAACCGAAATCCTTCGACAAGACAATCAAGAACTCATCGCACGTATTTCTATTCGCGAAACAGAACTACTTCATTTAAAGGAAAAGCTTGATTTTCAGCAAAAACAAACCCTAGAATTACAAGAGAAGTTTACAACGCAATTTGAAAATCTAGCCAATAAAATACTCGAAGAAAAAAGCGATAAATTCACGCAGCTAAACAAAGCTCAAATGGAAACTATTTTAACGCCTTTACAAGAGAAAATAGGTTTATTTGAACAGAAAGTGGAGCAAACACACAAGGAGAGTATTGATCATCATGCCGCTTTGCGTCAGCAAATTTTTGGTTTGCAACAAGTACACGCCAAGATGAGTGAAGAGACATTGAATCTAACCAAAGCCTTGAAAGGCGATAATAAAATGCAAGGCAATTGGGGAGAAATGATTTTGGAAAGCGTATTGGAAAAATCGGGCTTAGAAAAAGATCGAGAATACAAAACGCAACAAAGTTACACCAGTGATCACGGCAATCGCTTACAGCCTGATGTAGTCATTTATCTACCAGACCATCGTCATTTAGTAGTGGATTCCAAAGTTTCCCTGGTTGCGTATGAGCAATACATCAACACCACCGAAAAACAGGAACAAAACCGCTATTTACAAGAACACATCTTGTCAATTAAAAGACATATCGAAAACTTATCCGACAAGAATTACTACGAGCTATACAAAGGCACCAGCCCAGACTTTGTCTTGTTATTTATCCCAATTGAAACTGCTTTCTCCATCGCAATAAACTCAGATAATACACTGTATACCAAAGCATTCGAAAAGAATATCGTCATCGTTACTCCTTCCACTCTACTCGCTACTTTACGCACGGTAGAAACGATTTGGAGACAACAAAAACAACAGGAAAATGCCTATGAAATAGCGCGTCAAGCAGGTTTATTACACGATAAATTTGTTGGATTAATCAACGATTTAACCAAAATAGGTAGAAAATTAGACGAAACGCGAAATGAATACGACAGTGCATTCAACAAGCTCAGCCTAGGAAAAGGTAACTTACTGACTTCAGTTCAGAAATTAAAAGACATGGGAGCCAAGACAAAAAAGACAATTGATCCCGATTTACTTCAAGAATAACTATTGGTGAGTTGATGAGTTGTGAGTTGTGAAAAACGTAGAAGGTATTTGCTTTAAAGGACGAAAATCTCATCGCCTCTCCATCCCATCGCCTGACAAAAAAGCAACCAACAACTTCACAAAATATAATCTCTCCCTACCATCAGGTCTGCTTAATTTTGATTACTTTTATTATTAGAATATGATTAGAAATTTTAATTTCCTATATCTAAGCTTTACTTTTGCATTCGAATTGAAAAAATGATTGTTAAACACTTTATAAAATTCTAACTATGTTTTTTAAAGATATGCACCCAGCCGACGTTGCTGAAGCTATTTCAGCAATGAGAAGGAGAGAACGAAATCTTCATTTTCTAAAGCTTTCCCCCGAACTGAAGGTCGAAGTGTTTTCATTTTTAGAGATTAATATTCAAGAAGAAATTGTGCGCAGCATGACACGAGAAGATTATGCTGAAGTACTCAATAACCTAGAACCTGATGATAGAACAGAATTACTAGAGAATTTTCCTGATGAATTAATCAAATATTCTATCAACTTATTAAATGACACCGAAAAGCAAATTGCGTTAAATTTAATAGGCTATAAAGAAGACAGTATTGCGCGCTTGATGACGCCTTTATATATTCAAACGAAAGCCAATAAAACGGTTAAACAAGTTTTTCAGCACATCAAAAAATACGGGAAGAAGGCAGAAACGCTAAATTATATTTACGTAGTTGATGACCACAATGTATTAATTGACGACTTACAAGTGGGGCAGCTATTATTGGCTGACGAAGATACCTTGATTGCTGATTTAATTGATCACACCTTTGTTTCTTTGGTCACGACTACACCAATGGAAGAAGCCTTTGACGACTTTGAGAAATACGATCGCTCTGCTTTACCGATTATCACAGAAAAAGGAGTACTCGTTGGTATTGTTACCTTTGACGATATCTTGGATAAAATTAAAGAACGCGATACAGAAGATATCCAAAAGTTTGGGGGGATGGAAGAATTGGATCTATCCTATACGCATACCCCCCTGTTTGAATTGGTTAAAAAACGTGCCGGATGGTTGATTGTGCTCTTTTTAGGAGAAATGCTAACGGCTTCGGCCATGAGTTATTACGATCAAGAGATTGAAAAAGCGGTTGTCTTAGCCTTATTTGTACCCCTAATTATTTCCAGTGGAGGAAATTCAGGTTCACAAGCCGCCTCCTTAATTATACGCGCCATGGCTTTAGGTGAATTAAAACTAAGTGATTGGTGGTATGTCATGCGCAAAGAAATTGCCTCTGGATTGATGTTAGGTGGTATCTTGGGAGTTATCGGTTTTGTGCGTATTTTTATTTGGCAAGAAGCTGGTATCTATGATTATGGTGAGTTTTGGTTGTATGTAGGTTTAAGTGTTTCCGTTTCCTTACTGTTCATTGTACTCTGGGGAACCTTATCGGGATCGATCATCCCATTCGTCTTGAAAAAGTTTGGTATGGACCCCGCAACGGCTTCTGCACCCTTTGTAGCCACTTTAGTAGACGTTTCTGGTTTAATCATCTACTTCACCATTGCCGCGCTATTCCTCTCTGGAAAACTATTATAACAAAGAAAATAAATCACATAAAAAAATCCGATGCGTTAGTTCGCATCGGATTTTTTTATGTTAATTATTGTTCCTTCTGGAACAAATACTTGTTGACGATCTGTCTGATAATACAACTGGAGATTTACTGAATCTTGATAGCTCTCAATGTGCATTTTATAATCATCTGCATAAGATACCCCTTGTTGAACACTTTCTCTTTGCGTTTGACAAGAAGCAACTGCAACGAATACGACGCTAGCAATTAAAAAAGAATATATTTTCATCTTGTTATTTTTCAATAAGTTACGAAATTATTCTTCTCTAAATGCAACTTTTTTCATATTGGGTAAAAAGCAAGCAATAATACCCAATAAAGGTAAATACGCACATACGCTATAGATATATTCAATTGACGTATGATCCGCCCACCACCCTAAAAGTGCTGAACCTAGTCCTCCCATACCGAAAGCGAATCCATAGAACAACCCAGAAACCATTCCGATTTTCTTAGGTAACAATTCTTGTGCATATACTAAAATAGAAGGAAAAGCAGAAGAGATAATAAATCCGATGATAACAATTAAGATACCCGTCCACGCTAAACTCACATGAGGGAGCAACAAGGTAAATGGTGCCGCCCCAAGAACTGAAAACCAAATGATGTATTTTCGTCCGACTTTGTCTCCTAAAAACCCTCCAATTAACGTACCTAAGGCTACGGCAATCAAGAAGTAAAATAGATATACTTGGGCTTGAACTTCTGTAATGCCAAATTTATCCATCGTATAGAATTGGAAATAACTCGAAATACTCGCTACATAAAAATACTTAGAGAAGATCAATAGTAAAAGTACTACAATAGCACTATTTACGCGGAATGAAGATAATTCTGGAATTAATATTTTCTTTTTTTGTTTAGTTGCAGCATGGCTCAACACTCCTTTATACCAAGTTCCTATCGCATAATAAACAAACTGAGCAACAATCGCAATGGCAACAAACCACAGTAATTGCTGTTGTCCGGTTGGCAAAACAATCCAAGCAACCAATAAGGGTGCTAAAGCAGTACCTGTATTTCCGCCAATTTGAAAAATGGATTGGGCTAAACTTCGCTTTCCTCCAGAGGCTACATAAGAAACACGAGATGATTCGGGATGGAAAATAGACGATCCTATTCCAATACAAGTGACCGCTACCAATACCCAAATATAACTCGGTGCAAAGGCCAACAAGATAACTCCCAAAGTAGTACACAACATACCGTAAATTTGCGAATACGGTTGCGGTTTTTTATCGGTATAATTTCCTACTAAAGGCTGCAATAAGGAAGAGGACATTTGATAAAAGAACGTGATCAATCCAATCTGTGCAAAACTCAATTGATAATTTTCTTTCAAGAGCGGATACGTTGCAGGAACGATCGCTTGTAGTAAATCATTGCATAAGTGTCCGAAACTAATAGCCAATAAGATTGGATAAACGGTCTGATGCGATAATGTTTGTTTATTAACCTTATCCAACACCTTATGCTGGATACTTAAAATTTTGTTCATACCCTAAATTTTAAAGTATACAAAGGTAACGAATTTTCATTCCTTCATTCTTTTTACTGTTTCAAAATAGCATTACTACCAAAAGCGTGGTGTTTTTTTCACAATCGTTTTAATAGTTAAAATTATACACCAAAAACTTTACTTAAATGCATCATTTACACCAAAAACCGAAGACCAAAAATCCACAATTCTCAATAAAACCTCAACAAACAGCACTTTCACTGCTAGATTAAAATAAAAAAACAGCGATTAAAGAGAATTCTTTACCGCTGTTTTTTATACCTTTTGTTCAGATGGAATTAGTCTTCTAACTCTTCTGATTCCACATATCTTGCCATTTCTCTTTCGTAGAATTCTCCCGCTTGTACCACTAAAGCTTCCATCTCTGCTTCTACTTCTGATTCTTCTGACTCTTCAATTGTTTCTAAAAACTCAATTTCATCTGTATTTAAGTTGATGATGAAACGAGGAAACTCTAAGTGTATAATAAAGATATCATCTAAATGATCTGTATTATCTGCTAAAACAAATTTTGGTAATTGCATTATATAGTTATTTTAAATTAGTATTAATCAATCGATTCGATATATGGTGAAAACGCGCATAAAGCAAAATGGCTGCGGTTGTCAATCCCGCTAGTAGCCCAATCCAAATGCCTGGAGTTCCAACATCGGTGTATAAACTTAAGTAAATGGACATTGGGAACCCTACAATCCAATACGATACAAAGGTAATAATCATCGGTACATTTACATCTTGCAAACCGCGTAAAGCTCCTAAAGTCACTACTTGCAAACAATCTGAAATTTGAAAGATAGCAGCTACTAATAAGAGTTGTCCGGCTATTTTGATTACTTCTTCATTCATCACCGCATTAGTTGCATCCTTTGCATCCAAGAAAAGCAGGGGAATATAGTTGTGAAATAAGACAAATAAAAGTGCGAAAATCACATAAATAATCAATGCCATTAGCATGATCGAACGCGCAACGGTTCGCATATGCGTATAATTCTTCAGTCCCATTTGGTTTCCTACGCGAATCGTAGCGGCTACGCCTAACCCACTCGCAAACATAAACGTCATAGATGACATACTCAAGGCGATTTGATTCGCCGCTTGAGAAACAGTACCTAACATTCCCGACAACCAAACAGCTCCCACGAATAAAGCTACTTCAAAAAAACTCATCAAACCTGAAGGAATGCCAATTTTAGTAATTTGCGTAAGTACTGATTTTTTAATTTCAGCAAAACGAAGGTTACTCATATAAGGCATAAACAAGACTTGTCTCTTTAGAGCAAAATGCATATAAATAATCATGACAACCCGCGAAATCAATGTGCCATAAGCCGCCCCTAACATACCTAGTGTAGGGAAAAACCACACCCCGTAAATCAGTAAATAATTAAATAATAGGTTTACTGTATTACAAATTATCGTCGCATACATTGAATTTTTGGTTTGAGACTTTCCATCTGCAAATTGTTTATAACCTTGATACATAACCAAGGGAATAATCGATAATGCAACAATATCCAAAAAAGGCTTAGCTAAAGTAGTAACCTCCTCTGGTTGTCCCATATAGCGTAAAAAAGGCTTAGCCAAAAAGATGATAGAAAATAAAAACACACCTAAAAGTGTACACAGAAAAAGTCCGTTTACAAAAGTTGATCGTCCTCCTTCTAAATCATTTGCCGCATCACTCTTTGCTACGAAAGGTGTAATGGCCGTAGAAAACCCTACACCTAAAGAAATCGCAATAAAAACAAAACTATTCGCTAAAGAAGCGGCAGCCAATTCTGTTGGTCCAATTTTACCTACCATAATATTGTCGATCACTCCAACCACCGTATGTCCTAACATGGCTAAAATAATGGGGTAAGCTAATTGAATATTATATCGAAATTCCTTAATATAAATAGAAAGATTCATGCACTAAAATTTGTGCAAATATACTGACTTGAAAGTAAAAGAATTAGTCAGGTTAACAAATTCTTTGTAAAGAATGACAAAACCATTTCATTCCATATCCCCTAGTTACACAAAAAGAGGAGAGTCAAACGCTCCTATAATCAATTCTAAATTTTATTGTTCATTGAGCAAACGCTCTCTATACTTGGATAAATTATCTTTGATATGATCCGGTAATTCGGGCAAACTCACATCCGTTAATCGCTCCGTTACTTCGAGCAGTATATTGGCAAAAATATAGCGACACAGCGATTTGTTATCGGCTGGAATAACATACCAAGGACAAGCTGTTGTACTTGTTTTTTCTATAACATCTTCATAGTACTTTTGATAATCCTCCCAAAACTCGCGTTCTCGAACATCTTCAGGCGCAAATTTCCAATGGTGTTTTTCTTTGCCCAAACGACGTAAAATGCGTTTTTTCTGTTCGCCTTTACTCAAGTGCAAGAAAAATTTAAGTACAATTACGCCATTATTGCTGATGTGCTCTTCAAAATTGCTTATTTCCTTGTATCGCTTCTCCCAGAACTCATCCCCTATAGTATCTGTATGCGTAATTTGAGGCAAACGCTCATTCAAAATAATTTCGGGATGCACACGAGAAACTAATACATTTTCGTAATGCGTGCGATTGAACACTGTAAATTTCCCCTTCTCAGGTAGGGCGATATAATGTCGCCATAAATAATCGTGTTCCAATTCTGTAGAAGTAGGCTTCTTGAAACTCTGAACCACCACGCCTCTAGCATTGAATGACTTAAATACTTCTCGAATCAAGCTATCTTTACCTGCCGTATCCATCCCTTGAATACAAATCAAAACACTATAGCGATTGTGCGCATACATCAATTCTTGAAACTTACTCAAGTGTCTACTTACTTCTTCTAATTTACGTATGGCTTTTTTGGGGCTCATCTCAAAATCGGGAACCGTCGATAATTTACTTAAATCAGTCTTCCCTATTGCCTTGTATTTATTTTCAAAACTCATATCAAATTAATTCATTAAGTAGTTCGGATGTATTAAATTTATAAAATTCAATTCAAGTAACCATGAGAAAACTAACTTTAGAGTTCCTCTATCATATTATTGGCTTAAGTGCGGCATCGGGTTTATACTATGCGGAAGACAAACTCCATTTAATTGCGGACGATAGTTCTTATTTATATCACTACGATATACCGTCAAAGCAACTGAACAAGACAGCTCTCACGGAGGATTATATCGGGCAAGAACACATTGCAAAAGCAGAAAAACCCGATTTAGAATCCATGACGTTCGATGGTGTTAATTACTACTTATTTGGTTCGGGCTCTAAACCCAATCGAACCGATTTGTATGAAATTCATCAAATGACGAATGAACCTGTGAGTAAACAATCCTTGGATTTGTTGTATGCATCCATGAAAGCTTTCGCTCACTTAGACGACGCGGATTTTAATATTGAAGGTGTTGTTTACGACAGTGAAACCTGGTACTTCTTCAATCGAGGCAATGGTCCCAAACAGCAAAATGGCGTATTTGTGGTAACAGGAGAGAGTATTTTGGACAATTTCAGAATTACCTATACTCCCATCAAATTGCCCAAATTAGACAACGTACAAACAGGATTTACGGATGCTGTTTTAGTCGATCAAGAGCTTTATTTCATTGCAACAGCAGAAGATTCGGGTTCTACCTATGCAGATGGTGAAATTAAAGGATCCATTGTAGGAAAAATCAACACCAAGAAAATGAAGCTCGAGAAAACGAAGACCATCAGTACGAATCAAAAATTCGAAGGGATCACCGTTTATAAAAACAGCAAGAAAGAAGTATCCTTCTTCCTATGCACTGATCCAGACAATCCAACCTTACCCACATCGATTTATCAATTAACCATACAAAAATAGGATCGTATATACGATCCTATTTTTTTTATATCTCTGGGGAAATAAGTTCCTCTTCTTTTCTTCTCAAGCGCCAATTGGTCCATACAGCCAACATAAAATAAAAGAGGCAGACCAACCACATTTGCATAAATAAATCCCTTATATCGTGTAAAGAAGCCCCAAATTGAGTCAACGCTACAAAGCCTTTCGTTCCCACTGTAGAGGGTACAAAAAAGGAAATCACCTTAATTGCCGTCGGAAAAGCAGTAGTGGGCCAAGACAATCCCGTCATCAACAAAGTCGGAATAGAAAAAAGGGTAATAGTCATAATCGAATCTTCTCTGTGTTTAAAGCAATTCGCTAACGTCATCCCTAAAAAGGAAACAGCTAACAAGAATGGAATTAAAAACAAGGTAATTTCAACTAAATTTCCACGTTGAGGAAAGGTAAAAAGATGCATAACCACACCCAGTACGAACCACATCATCAGCATAGATAATATGAGGTAGGCCAAACTTCTTCCTATCGTTAAAAAGAAATTCGAAAATCGTCCCGTTGCATAGGCAAAGGCTTGACCAAAACGTCTTTTTTCACGCAGCGTACCCGCTAAAATTCCCATTCCATTCAATTGTAAAGTCTGAATAGCAATTAAGAATACAGCAGGCATCAAAAAGGTAGCATACCCACCATTAATATTAAACAAAGGCTTAGCCGTTACATCAAAAGGACGTCTCGTGGCTGCTGCTTGCTTCATCGGCATTCCTCCTGCCATCATCTTATTCACTTCTACTTGTCCGCCTAAAGTTCCAGCAGTAACCATAACAGCCCCTAAGGTTTGTTTGTAGTACAACATATAAGAAGCATCGCAGTAAGCACCCAATGTAGGTACTTTACCTTTTTGCAAATCGCGTCCGAAATGTTCTGGAATAACGATTATTCCTTTAATTTTCTCTTGATAAAATGCTTCCTGAGCCAAGTCCATACTCGCCGTACGCAAATCCACCTTCAATTGAGGCGTAGCATCCAACATGCGATCAAGTTGAAAGCTCATCTTCGATTGATCTTGGTTAACAATGGCTACAGGTAATGCTGTAATCACTTCTTTTGAATACACATACGAATACACAAAAGCAACTAGGAGCACACAGACAAGATACGTAATCACAATCGCAGAATCTTTGAAAATCATTTTGATTTCTCTTTTGCAAGACTCCGTAATCAACGTGCAATTTGCTATAAATCCTCTAAGCATCATAGCCTCCTTTCTGTAATTTTTTATAATAAAACGGGATTCCAATCAACCCCAAACAGATGAATACTGCAAAAGCGATTAAATACCCGGCTTGTTCTGCATTGAAAGAAATACCGCGAATGGCATAATTCACAACAAAACGCATATAGGAATGAAAGGGAAATACATAATTTACCCCACGTACAAAACCACTCATTCCTTCTGGCGGAAACGTATAACCTGCAAAAGAGAAGGCTACTGCCGCATAAGCTCCACCTATGGTTAAGGCAATCCTCAAGCTATTCATCACCGACGCTAGAAAAAAGGCCATACTTTGACAAACCAAAATAAACAGGAAGAAAAAGGCATTCAAAACGAAGAAATTTCCCTTGAATGGCATACTCAACTTATAGAATACATAACTATTCATATACAGTCCCAATACCATAAAAACCAAGGTATAAGGCAATATTTTTGCTAAAACTAACATCCACATCTTGTTGTCCACTCGTTCTAGTAGTTCTTTTCCTCGTCTGTATTTTAAATCCACACCAAAAACGTAAATTGAAACAACTAGCATAATAATTTGCAAGGCCATGGGCATAAAAGCCAAGCCTAAATAATATTCATAGCTAGTATAGGGATTAAAAAGTACGTGTTCTTCTACCTTTATTGGTGCTACCGCCGCTAAAGCTTGATTAGGCATTAGACCTCCTTGCTCTAACGATATAGTACGAACTCCAGCTGCGAGATAACCTGCAGCTGTTTGAAAGTCGCGTTGAATTAAACCTGCGGGCAGTAAATATTGCCCATTGTAATAACAAGTTACATTGGTTTTCACTCCTTTCTGTACGTTTTTCTGAAAATCTTTAGGGATGATAATTAACGCAAAAGAATCTCCGCTTCGCACCGTTTTTTGTCCTTCTAGCTCGTCATTTACTTCATAAACGATTTGCATAGCTGAACTGGCATCAATAAAACTCGCTAGTTTACGTGACGTACTACTTTTATCTAAATCGAGGATTGTTACCGGTAAATCTCGAGAAACCCCTTCTTGTAACAACGCCCCATAGTATAGAAACAGCAACAAGGGAATGCCAAGAATCAACACCAAAATACGAGGTGTTGTCAGCATTCGCTTGCACTCTTCTTTCAATAGGGATAAAAAACCTTTACTCACGTTATTTGTATTTTTACTTCAAACTACTTTCTACTACTAAAGCACTCATTCCTGGTCTTAATCCTTCCACTTTTTGTGTAGGATACGCCTTGATTAAGAAGGTTTTCATATCGAAATCCCCTTTTGCTTTGGTTGCACTCCAAGTAGCATAATCCCCTTGTACCGCAATATATTGTACTTCTAATTCAATTTCTTGATTGCCTAAAGCCGGAATTTTTGCCTGAAATTTGGTATTCATTTTGAACTTGCTCATCAAATCTTCGCGAATATTAAAATTCACCCAGACGTCATTTAAATCCACTAGGTTAACAATTGGATAACCTGAATTAACGATTTCTCCTTTATTAGGCATAATCGTATAAACCTCACCCTCTTGGGGTGATTTTACAGCTCCTTCTCCTTTGTAGATTAACACTTCCTCCACGGCTCCTTTCGCTTGATTGAAGACAGCTAAAGCCGCAGCTTTATCTTCCGATCTCGCTCCACTCTTTGCCATTTGATAGGTTGCATGTGCTGCCTTTTCTACCTCTTGTGCTGCTGTATATTTCGCATAGGCCTCATCTTTTTGCTGTGCAGGTATCACCTTTTCTTTGTATAAATTTTCTACTCTTGCATAGGTTTTTTGAGCAAAATCCGCCCCTGCTTTGGCTTGTTGCCACATATTATAAGCCGCTTGAATTTCTTCTTTACGCGCTCCTGTATTGGCTTTAGCATCTTGTGCTTGTGCAGCGGCCTTTAAGGCTTCTACTTGTTGTAATTTAGCATCTATCTCAGGTGTACTAATCTGAACCAATACTTGTCCTGCTTGAACCTTATCTCCTTCTTTTACGAGAATATTGTCAATTCTTCCTGGAATTTTAGACGATACATTAATTTGAGTGGCATCTACTTGTCCTTGAATGTAGCTCTCTTGGGGCGCACTCATATACCAAATAGAAACAGCGAAAACAATCGCGACAACCACAATTCCAACAATAGCACTTATTACTTTATTTTTCATCTTACCTTCAATTTATTTTGCAAATTGGACAAATTCATTACTCAATCCGGTGTATTCAAAGAGAGAAGCTACATTGGCTACATAATTAAAATGCGCTTGTAATTTCTTTAATTTAACCACCGATAAATTTAACTCTGCATCAACTACTTCCGTCGAGGTAGCAAAACCTTCAACAAATGCTTTGTTGCGCACTCTGAGATATTCGATAGCCATCGATTCTTGAGTGGTTAAACTCACAATCTGTTCGTTTTGTTTTTGGATATCTTGATACAATTTAGCCACTAACATTTTAATATCAGCCTTTGCTTTTTCTTCAAAAAGTGCTACGCTTTCTCTCGTTGCTTTAGCTGCTCTGATTTCATTTTTATTGCGAAATCCTTCAAATAAGGTATACGTAACACCAACACCAACAGTCCAAGGCTTGTTATTATCATAAAGCACATCCAATCCACTAATCGGATTATTATGCGCTAAAATCGTTTGTCCAAAAGCAACCACCGTCGGATAATTCGCTGATTGTTTGGCTTTCACTCCTTGATCAGCCAATTCTTTTTGCAAGGCAACTTTTTGCAAAGCAGGATAGTGATCCGTAGCTGAAACTTGATAGTAGTCTAAACTTTCCAATTGAGGGAGCACAAAAAAATCACTGCTTAAATCCTCGGTTACTTCTTCTACTTCCATTGTATTGGCTAAGGCTAAACGCGCTAATGTGGCATCTTTTTTAGCCGCTTCAAATTCGCGATTCGCATCCGAAACAGCAACATCCGCCGCCATGCGTTGCACAGGAGCTATCATGCCATTTTCTTCTAATTTCAAAGCATCGTGTTGGTGCTTTTCCATACCCGTTAAAACCTCTTGACGCACCACTAAAGCGCGTTCAGCTAATTTCACCGAATAATAGCGGACAACAAGTTCAGATATTAATTTATGCTTGGTTTGCTCCAAGTCTTTTTCTCCAATTTCACTTTTTAGTTTCCCTGCTTTTACCGCGGCATTAATCTTTCCTCCAGTAAACAAAGGCCAAGTAGCCATAAAACCACCAAAAGCCATGTCTCGTTTATTGAAATCTACAGACCAATTCCCCAATACTTCTGAGTTGGGTAAATGCACAAAATCACCTACTTGGTTTCGAAGTCCATTAAAATCTAATCCTAAAGAACGATCCATGTAAAGGCCCATTCCGAAAGCTTTAACCGATGGTGAACGCAAGCCTTTCATGGCTTTCCATTCATATTGGTGAACTTCCTCTTGTTTTTCCATCGCTTTAATCAAGCTATTCTCCTCATTCATCACGCGCATCGCATCAGCAAAAGACAAACGTTGTCCATAGCTAATTCCCGACATAGAAAAATAAAGTACAGTTCCTCCGATAAGCAGAAAAAAACGTTTTAAGTTTATTCTTTTCATTCACTTAATGTTGTTAATTACACCTAAATGCTTCAATAAATATACGACCTTTTTCATTTTATGAAGCATTATTTTCATTCGTTTTACAAATATAATACTATCCTCCGATGGAGAAAGAAAAAGAGCGTTTTGATTCGTAGCGTTTCTAAAAATCTTTTGTAAATATTAAAAAAACAAACTCCTTCCCTTAAAAAACTTAACAAAACACATGCCATAAGTCTTTTAAGAGAAGGAGTTTTTAAAAATTCAGCGAATCGAGGGGTTTATTTTTCGATCTCGCGTAAGCTTTCCATCTTTTTGTGTGCTAAGAAACCTTTGATATCTTCAAAGTGTTCTTTGACGCGTTTATTTCCAAATTCAAATACTTTTTCTGCTAATCCATCCAAGAAATCACGATCGTGAGAAACTAAGATAACGGTTCCTTCAAAATCTTTCAACGCTGCTTTGATGATGTCTTTTGTTTTCATATCCAAGTGGTTGGTTGGCTCATCCAGGATTAATAAGTTATACGGTTCTAACAATAACTTCACCATGGCCAATCTGGTTTTCTCTCCTCCTGAAAGTACTTTTACTTTCTTCTGAATGTCATCTCCAGAAAACATGAATGCTCCTAATATATTTTTGATTTGCGTGCGGATATCTCCTTCTGCAATGCGATCTACCGTATCAAAAATAGTGATATCCCCATCCAATAGAGACGCCTGATTCTGTGCAAAATACCCCACTTGAATATTGTGTCCCAATTCGATGGTTCCCGTATAATCAATCTCTTTCATAATCGCTTTGATCATCGTTGATTTACCTTCTCCATTCTTTCCTACAAAGGCAACTTTTTGTCCGCGTTCTATCACTAAATTCGCGTCGTTAAACACAATATGATCCCCATAGGTTTTACCCATTTCAGCAATCGTAACAGGATATTGTCCTGAACGCGCTGCTGGAGGAAATTTTAAGCGAAGAGCTGAATTATCTACCTCATCCACTTGAATGATATCTAACTTCTCCAACATTTTTACGCGTGATTGCACTTGTAAAGTCTTCGAATAGGTTCCTTTGAAACGCTCAATAAACTCTGTCGTTTCGGCAATCATCTTTTGTTGCTCTTCATATGCTTTGAGCTGATGTGCTCTACGATCTTGACGCAAAACTAGATAATCTGAATATTTCGCTTTGTAATCGTAAATTTTACCCATTGTTACTTCAATGGTGCGATTGGTAATATTATCGACAAACGCACGGTCATGGGAAATGACCATTACCGCTTTAGCTTGTGTTAACAAAAACTCCTCTAACCATTGGATACTCTCTATATCCATGTGGTTGGTTGGCTCATCCAATAAAATTAAATCGGGTTTTTGCAATAAAATTTTTGCTAGTTCGATGCGCATTCTCCACCCTCCACTGAATTCAGAGGTCGGACGCGTAAAATCTTCGCGCAAGAATCCCAATCCTTTCAATACTTTCTCTACCTCAGCTTCGTAGTTTACCTCATCAATCGAGTAAAACTTCTCGCTTAGTTCCGATACGCGTTCAATCAACTTCATATACGCATCACTTTCGTAATCCGTACGCACCGTTAATTCTTCATTGATTTGCTCAATTTCATTCTTCATCGAGAAAATTTGCGCAAACGCTTTGGATGTTTCTTCAAAAACCGTACAATCATCCGCAGTTAATAAATGCTGTGGTAAATAAGCAATTACGGCTTCTCTTGGTGCAGCAACAGACCCTAACGAAGGTTTGTCAACGCCTGCAACAATTTTAAGCAAAGTAGATTTACCTGCACCGTTTTTCCCCATTAAGGCAATTTTGTCATTTTCATTAATCGAGAAACTTACGCCACTGAAAAGCGTTGTACTACCAAATTGGACAGCAACATCATTAACTGTTATCATATTGTATTTTTATTAAACCGGTGCAAATATAGTATTTGTTTGTTTTGGATGGGATATTTTTATGGAGATGATTTTTATACCTTATATATAGGTATAAAAAACCACTTTGATGCGTTTGGCATTTTTATATTTAAACAAATAGAACTCAATTATAAAACAGGTTCATACTTAGCTAAATGAATCTTATTTTCTTCAAATTTTTTTTGCTCTACTACTAGGTCATACTGCATTTGTAGTTTAAGCCAAATATCAGCCGTTCCACCAAAAACTTGACTTATGCGAATAGCCATACTAGCACTTATATTCGTTTTTTCATTGAGAATATTAGATAAATTAACTCGCGTTACACCTAAAAGTTCTGCTGCTTTCGTTACAGATAGCTGATTTGCTTCTATTACATCCTCTTTTAAATATAAACCAGGATGTATAATGAGATTAGATTTCATATTTGGGCTTTTTATTTTGACAATTCTTTCGTTGTGGTATATTAATTATAAAAAGTGCTCTACTTACTTTTGATATTGTATCTTTTTTAGATAATTATAATGATGTACTAGTAAAAAGATTTCTAAAATAGACTCTTCTAATGTGTATCTAGAAAATGAACATGATAAACATTTCCTTTTTCAATTTCAAAAATGATTCTAAAATTCCCCGTCACATCCATTGAATAATATCCTATGTAAGGAGGTGATTTCAATTTATGGATTCTATATGCTGCTCCGAAAGCACCTAAATCAGTAATATCACTCACTTGATCAATCAAATTGAGAATTTTAGCAATTCTACGAACACAATTTGGAGGTAATCCTTTTTCATTTCCAGTCTCCCAAACGGATTTTAAATTCTTACTCTTAAATGTTTTTATCATGCAATCGTTCTTCTCTTTAAATTAAAAATACTCACTTTTCAAAAACGTATAGTGTAAATTTACACAATACAAAATGATTTTACAAATGGACTGAAACTTTTTTATAAAACTACCAATCAATTTTGAGCACTCTGATTAACATCTCTATCCATAAAAAAAAGCCCACTCCTACGTGGGCCTTTTCCTGAAAAAACTATAACTGAAAGTAGTGAGTATAATTTTGTAAATCCTTATCCCCCCTACCGGAAAGGTTTACAACTACAATATCAGTTGGCAAAAATGTTTTATGTTGTAAAGCTGCGAGAGCATGTGAACTTTCTATGGCAGGAATAATCCCTTCCATTTTGCACAGATTTAAACCGGCTTCCATTGCCTCATCATCTTTAATAGCGAAGAACTCCGCTCTATTTTCTTGTTTCATCAAGGCGAATAACGGACCAAAACCAGGGTAATCCAATCCTGCAGAAATCGAATACGCTTCTAAAGGCTCCCCTGCATCATCTTGCATGAATAGCGTTTTACTTCCGTGTAATACCCCTGGTTTCCCAATAAAAGAAGTAGCAGCCGTTTGATTGGTATTAGCGCCCAAACCTCCCCCTTCTGCAACGATAAGCTTCACCTCTTCCTCTTCTAAGAATTCATAGAACGCACCTGTTGCATTACTCCCACCTCCCACACTAGCGATGATGTAGTTGGGTTTATCCACGCCTTCTTTCTCTAGCAACTGCTTTTTAATCTCTTTGGAAATCACCGATTGAAAACGCCCGACCATATCCGGATACGGATGAGGCCCAACCACAGAACCGATTAAGTAATACGTGTCAACTGGGTTTTCAATCCAGTACAACAACGCCTCATCCACCGCTTCTTTTAAGGTTTGTGTTCCTGTTTTTGCAGCGCGAACCTCAGCACCCAACATCTTCATACGCGCTACATTGGGCGCTTGACGTTCAATATCTGTTGCCCCCATAAAGACCACGCATTCCAATCCTGCTAACGCACAAACCGTTGCTGTAGCTACGCCATGCTGTCCTGCTCCTGTTTCAGCAATGATTTTCTTCTTTCCTAGGCGTTTAGCCAACAATACCTGACCAATCGTATTATTAATCTTATGGGCGCCTGTATGGCATAAATCCTCTCGTTTTAAATACACTTTGGTATTGTAGAGGGCGGATAGCCTAGCTGCAAAATAAAGCGGTGTAGGCCGACCTACATAATCCGCTAATAGCTTTTGATATTCTGCCTGAAACGCAGGCTCTTCCATAATTTCTAGATACTTGGCTTGTAGTTCTTCTACAATAGGTTGCAAGGTTGAAGGGATAAAAGCTCCCCCAAAATCGCCATAAAATCCTTCTTGATTGACTTGATACTTCATATTTGTTTGTTTTATATTCACAATTGATTTAAAAATTTTGGGCACAAAAAAAGGGCTTGTCGTGATGACAAGCCCTTAGAGGTGTAGGAATAATATACGCGTTCCGTTATATTTTTTCTTCATACATACCAATAGCAGGACAGCTCACGACGTCTTGACGTAAGTTGTTCCACCACCAATTGTTTGTATGTTTAAAATTCATTTTTCTTTGTTTTGAAGGTGTAAAGGTAAAAATTATTTTCTATCTACCAAATAAAATGAGAAATCCATAAAAGAAGGCACGAGAAGATAGCTTCACGGAATCGCTAAATGCATCTTGCTTTTTTATACATAAAAAAAGGCGGTCTAAAGTTAGACCGCCTTTTATACTTTTACAGCATTACTAATGCATTTTTCTCTGGATCAATCTCTGAAACATCATACCCACTAAATTTTTTCAAGTAGGTCTTGATTGAAGTTCCGTATCCATCGCTAAATGAATTAGCTCCATTACTTCTTAAATACTTTCTCACAGATCCTGCACCACCTAAGTGAGCAGCGGCTAGTATCCCCGACTCCGTGATTTTGATCCCATCAACTCTTCGACCTTCAAACGTTTTAATCTCGTTTCTCAGAATCCATTTGTTTTTTGCAATTAAAGCATCAAATGCTTTTTCTTGTAATTGCGGATCATTCAAAAACTCTTCAGAATCAAAAATTCCAATTGATCGTAGAGCTAACCTTCCAAATTGGTACTTTCCGATGTAACCAAACGAATTGACAATTCGGTACAATCCATTTGATTCACGTGCACCTAGGGCCTGTTTAAACCCTATATAGGTTTTCCCTGTAAATGGTATTACTGCAGCTTGATCAGCCTTCTTTACTTCCGTGATTTTTTCTTCAGGAAGATGATAAGAAAGCGCTTCTGTAGGTACAATTTTATACTGTTCTAAAAGTATGACTTCATACTTTTTAAAACCCGAAAAAACTCCACCTAAAAGCAGTAATAAACCAATAAAAAAAGAACATTTTTTCCTCATTAAAATTAATTTCTCAAGCCCTGTCACCACTTGAAATTTCACTCCGCAAAGTTACCCCCTTTTTTAAATCTGCCTATTTTTTAATCGTTAAATTACATTCCCTTAACCTTACTTTTACACACAAACACTGATTAACAAAGAGATAGAAGAAAAAACTTTAACATTTCAACTCTTGTTAAAATCTTAAAATTTCACTATATTTTATAGCTTTATTCGATCTCAAAAAGAAAAAAAGAGGATGAAAAAACTTTTTTCACCCTCTTTTTTTCTATTTTCACGTCTCAAATTACCCCTCCATTTTGGCTGATAATTCAAACCATTTTTCCTCTTTTTCTTCGAGCTCTTTGATCATCTTTTTTAAACTATTTGCTTTCACATCAATTTGATCATCGGTTACTTTTCCATCGGCAAATTCTTTTTCAATTGCTTGTTTTTGCTCTGCCAATTTCGCCATTTCACGCTCAATTTTTTGTAGCTCTTTTTGCTCTTGGAAACTCAATCCATTTTTCACTTGATTCGCTTTCCAATTTACCTTTTCTTTCGGTTCTTCGTCTTTTACCGGTTCGATACTATCTTCATAGGATCTAAAATCAGAATAGTTTCCTGGAAAATCTTCTATCTCCCCTTCACCTCTAAACACAAATAAGTGATCGACAATCTTATCCATAAAGTAACGGTCGTGTGACACTACCACCAAACAGCCTGGATAATCCAATAAGAAGCTCTCTAATACATTTAAGGTTACGATATCCAAATCATTCGTTGGCTCATCGAGAATCAAGAAATTGGGGTTCTGAATTAAAACCGTACACAAGTACAAGCGTTTTAACTCCCCTCCACTTAACTTTTCAACGAAATCGTGCTGTTTCTTGCGATCAAATAAGAAACGCTCTAAAAGCTGCCCTGCAGAGATTGAACGTCCTTTTGCTAAAGGAATATACTCTCCAAACTCTTTGATTACATCAATTACTTTCTGTTCTGGCTTAATTGTGATTCCACCTTGTGTATAATACCCAATCTTGATTGTTTCTCCAATAACTACTTTTCCTGTATCCGGTTGAACCCCTTGAGTCAAAATATTTAAAAACGTCGATTTTCCAGATCCATTTTTTCCGATAATACCAATGCGCTCGCCGCGATTAAACATATAGCTAAAGTCATTCAGAATTACTTTATCCTTAAATGATTTATTCAGCTTGTGTAATTCGACTACTTTACTTCCCATGCGCTCCATGTTGATTTCTAATTCAACTTGGTGCTCTTTTCTTCTGCTACTCGCTTTTTCCTTGATCACGTAAAAATCATCAATACGCGATTTCGATTTGGTCGTACGGGCTTTCGGCTGTCTTCTCATCCAAGATAATTCTTTGACAAAAAGGTTCTGTGCCTTATCAATACTAGCATTTTCAGCTGCAATACGCTCTTCTTTCTTCTCTAAATAATAGGAATAATTCCCTTTGTATTGGTAAATCAATCCATTGTCTAATTCGATAATTTCATTGCACACACGCTCCAAGAAAAAACGGTCGTGCGTTACCATAAACAAGGTGATGTTTTCTTTGGCAAAGTAATTCTCCAACCACTCAATCATTTCCAAATCCAAGTGGTTCGTCGGCTCATCGAGAATTAATAAATCGGGTTTATTAATTAAGATAATCGCCAAAGCCAAACGCTTTTTTTGTCCTCCAGATAGGGTTTTAACCTTTATTTTCAAATCATCAAGCTTCAACTTGGTTAAGATTTGTTTGTATTGGGTTTCAAAATCCCACGCGTTGTGAATTTCCATTTGTTCAAAAGCACTTTGATAGGCATCTTGATCCTCTGGATTCTCTAATGCTTTTTCATAGCCTTCAATTACCTTTAAAATGGCACTATCCGAAGCAAAAATACTTTCTTCAATCGTCAATTCATCTTGTAAATTGGGTTCTTGAGATAAGAATTCCATTCGAATTCCCTTGCGGATAACAACTTGTCCTTTATCGGGATCATCCAAGCCATTCAATATTTTTAAGATCGTCGATTTTCCGGATCCGTTTTTTGCAACAAAGGCAATCTTTTGATCTTTATTAATACCAAATGACACATTCTCAAACAAGTTATGTGCCCCAAAAGATTTCGATATATTTTCTACTGATAAATAATTCACTGTGACAAAATTTTGACAAAAATAGCCTTTTATTCTCCATTAAAAAAGTTTGTATTCCCACCCCTTACACTTTCTCCGTATTCTTCTTCGTATATAGGGTAACAATCACATATTCTGACTGTGTTCCGATGCGATATCTTCCTCCCCATATCCCCAATCCTGAACTAATATAGTATTGGGTCGTCCCTTTTTTCAAATAACCATGAGATTTTTCAAAGAGATAGTCTGTCACCCAAGAAAAAGGCCAGACTTGTCCGCGGTGTGTATGCCCAGAAAACTGAAAATCAACCTGTTGTTCTGCTGCTGCTTCCAAGGTGTAGGGTTGATGGTCTAATACAATTTGAACTGCATTGGGATTTGGCTGTATCAACTCTTTGAGTGCTTTTCGATGTGGATTGGATTTATCATCTCGCCCAATAAGCTGAATTTGCCCACCTAAGATTTCAACAACCTCATCTCTCAAAACTGTAATATTTGATTTCTCCAAAAAGGCCAAACTCATCTCGACATTAGCTAAATACTCGTGATTGCCCAAACAAGCATATACCCCGTGTTTACTTTGTATTTCGCGTAGCAATTCATCTAATTTATAATAGGTCAAAGGCAACAAGCTATTATCAATGATATCTCCTGCAAATAAAACAACATCTGCTTGTTGTTCATTGATGAAGGCGACCCATCGTTTTAATTCTTTTCGACTGATGGCATGACCTAAATGTAAATCACTTGCAACAACAATCTTTATGGATTGATTTAACGGTTTTTGAGTATCCAAAATTAGCCGTACGACTTTCTTTTTGTAGTAATTTATATTGCCAACCAAGGCAATCAAAAGCGTCCCTAGAACAATCCATCCTGCTTGATATTGATCGATCCTTCCTGATACAGCCTTCGTTACGTCTGAGAATCTAGATAATATGAAGAGGAGTAAATCCGAAACTAAAGCCAAGAGAAAAGAATAGATAATCAACATCAACCATCCCGCTCCTACCTTATACAAGATTGCCGCTTTAGGTACACTAACGCGTTTTCTAAAGGCAAAAAACAAAATAGGGGAAATCACCAAAAAAGCAACGGCCAATCCGTAGAGAACTTGAACACTCCAAATCGCGGTGTCAAATAAGGGATATACGCGAATTCCCAAATAGATATTAGCTAAAAAATAGGCAATAAAAATTCCTACAAACAACAATCTTCCTTTCATAAAACAAATATTAATTCAGCACAATCCTCTTTCATCAGGATTTTCAATTGCCTCACGACAATAATACAATCCTTTCTTTTATTCCCCCGTTTTCTTAACAAATAATTGACGTGAATTTATTTGATTTCTTTACTCAACGTGTCCTTTAAAACCAAGCGAACACGGGTTCCTGCTGCTGTAGATTCAATACTAATGTGTTCATCCAAATAGTTTTGAATCATCTTCATGCGTTCTTTCACTAAAAATAGTCCTTTCGAATCGTGTATTGGCAACGATTGTGGTATTAGTTGCTTTCCTATTCCATTATCAATCAATTCCAAAATCACATCCTGACCTTCTTGATACACTTTTACTGTAATTATGGGATGTTCAATACTTTCTGGAAAGGCATGAATCAAACTATTTTCAACAAAGGGTTGTAGTAGTAAAGGGGGAATCCTAATTTGATCTAAACACACGCCTTGATCAACAGTAATATCCAGTTGAACCCGTTCGTCCAATCGCATATTTTCCAACTCAAAATACCCTTTTATATACTCTAATTCTTCTTTTAGGGTTACTTCATCCATCATAGATAAATTCAATGTTTTTCGTATTAAAGCAGCAAAACGCTCGAGATAATACAAGGCTTCTTCGTCTTTGTGTGCAATGATAAAATATTGAAACGAACTCAATACATTGAAAATAAAATGTGTATTCAATTGACTTCGAATCGACAATACTTTTAATTCAGCTACTTTCTTCTCATAGCGCAATTGCTTATCTTTTATTTCTTGTTGGCGTTTCATTCGTTGGACAACAAGCACTACAACACCTATTCCAACAAGTCCGATTAAACTAAAAAACCACCAGCTATAATAAAAGGGAGGTTGAATTGTAAGCCAGAGTAAAGGCATGATTTGCTCTGTTCCTTTGTCATAGTCATACACTCGAATTTCAATCGCATATTCTCCGGAATTTAAAAAACTCAATAAAATTGTGTTTTGCTCTAAATCAATCCATTCTGCTGTTGATTTTACGCGATATTGAAAACTTAATTTTTCAGGATATTTTGCTCCTAACAGCACAAAATTGACAAAAATAGAATTTTGATCATAGGGCAATTCTAACTTTCTTTGCTTTTCATGCGCTAAGACTTGTAGATCTACTTTTGTTTCGTTTACCTTAATCGACGAGAGAACGAGGTTATACGCTACTTTTTGGGGTTTAAAGTAATCCAGATTCAACGTATAGAGTCCCGCATCTGTTCCCAAAATCAATTGATTTCCAAAAATAGCACTGCTTTTTACGTTATAATTATCTAATCCTTGTTCAATATTAAACAGAAAAGTTCCCTCGGGATCTATTACTGTAACACCCTTATTCGTTCCAATCAACAATTGATTTTTGCGATAGTGCAAGAAGGTTATTCCATGACCTAAAATAGCTTGTTGTGGGATTTTCCGGATGACTTTTGGGGATTGACCACTGACATCTAAACAGTAAATATCACCAAAATCCGTGGCTACATATAGCGTTTCTCCTTCTCCTTTTTCAAGGTATTTCAAGCGGTTTTCTACAAATACTCCTTCGCCTAATAAAGAGCGGAATCGATTATTTTCATAGACATACAATCCATCCAATGCACCTGCCAAGTACATTTTATCTCCAATCGCCTGCATAGCTACAATATCACGAGGAACAAAATCTCCTTCCGCTCGATCGAAAAACTGATATTGAAAATCAGGGATGTTTTGATAAAGTCTTACCCCTCCGTACGGATCTGTCTCTACTAATTTTTCTTGAATAAAGTCATACTGATAGGTGTGAATACCGAGATAATTTTCAATAACTCCTTGATAATTCAACTGAAAAAGACCAATATTGGTACTCACCCAGATGGAATTTAGAGCTGGAATCGCTTTGTAAAACTGGATTTTTTCAGCTGGAATCCGATGTTCGATTTCAAAAAAGTGATTGGCTCGCGTTGTTAAGCCGATAAACTTTTTGTTATGCGCCAATTGAAAAGCTTTAAACGCAGTTTTATCGACAGTATGTACTACTTGGTTGTTCTGCAACAAGTATAGTCCCTGTACTCCAAATACATAAACGGTATGCTGGTGTAACGCCGTGGCTTCTATGGAACCAAAACGCGAATCGAAACGCAAAGGAGAAGTTAGATCAACTTGGAATAATCCTTGTTTCTCACTTCCTACATATAAAAATTTCCGTTTTGCATCATAGGCTAAACTAAGGAGCTCTGTATTGAATATGCCATACTTTTGATTGAGATTTTTTATTTGTTTACCATCCCAGGCATAAATTCCACCACCTTCATTTAATATATCAGCCCCTACCCAATACACTTGATTCTCCACTTGTTGAAAAAATCGCGTTCCTTTAATTGGGTATTTAACCACAGCCTGCTTCGACTGAAGTTGGTGCATTTCTATGTCAAACTTCAACCCCAAGAATAGCGTTTGATCCTTTGAATTAAAAAGAGAAGCTACTATTTCTTTATTCTCACTTAGAGGGATTAACTTTTCTCCTTCTACTTTAAAAACACCATGATTAATCGTCGTGACAAAAATAGCCTGTCCAATTTGATAAAAACTAGAGACTGGACTTGGGGTTTTAAGCACATACTTTCCTTGGTAAGTTTCAAATGTCAACTTTTGGATATCGAGTAAAGAGATTCCTTCTGATGTTCCAATATACAGCGTAGTACCCGATACAAAGAGCGCATTAACCCGGGTGGCTGCCAAGCCTTGTTTTTCATTAAACAAAAGCGTTTGCTTCTTGCCTTTATACAAAATTCCCTGGCCATAGCTTCCAATCCAAATGCCTTGATCTTGATCTTCGACTAAAGAAGTTACATTGGTAAAACGATAATGCAACGCCTCCTCATCAATCGCAAACCGCCCTTGTTGACGCACACTTAATCCTGCTCTTGACCCAATCCAAAGTACACCGCTACTATCTAACAATAATGCTCTAACATCGTTGGCAATCAGTCCATCTTCAGCCGTATAACGCTTGGTAACTGTTGCTTGTCCATAAAGTAAGGAAAAACTAAAGCAGCACAGTAGAAATGCAATCCCCCATTTCATAATTCAAGCCATCTAAATTCTTTCATTTTAGCAGCTGAAATTGTAATATAGTGATTGACTTCTTGCTCATTAATGATGATTTTATCCTTAAATACAATGCGATTCGTTCCCATATCAATATGTTTAATATGCTTTATATTAACCACATAAGAACGTCCTACACGATGAAATTGCGGGTGTTGTAACTTAGATGAAACTGCCCCTAATGTTTTGGATACCAAAAACTTTTGGTCTTTTAGGTAAATCTCACAGTAATTATCATCCGCTTTACAGTATATAATATCTTCTACGGAAACTGCCTCTCTCTTTTGATTATTTTTAATCAATTTGATGAAATATTGTTGATCCTCTCTTTCAACAAATTTATCATAAGCCAATTGCAGTTCTTCAACAGCTATTGGTTTTAACAAATAATGTAAACAAGCATATTGGTTCAGTACTTCTAATGCATATTGGCTATAAGCTGTGGTGATTACCACCTCGAACGGAAGCGGTTCTTTAAAATAGTCAAACAAGGCCAATCCGTTTTCTCTGGGCATTTGAATATCCAAAAAAACTAAATCTGGCGCATATTGATCAATCATTTTTATTGCTTCTTCGACTGATTTTGCGGTATAAAACACCATCTTATGTTGACTGCGAATGCTATGGAGCAATCGGTGTTTTAATACTTCGGCAACTTTCATCTCGTCATCCACAATTAGAACGACTAATTCATTCATAATAATAATTCGTATGTAAGGTTGTACTATAGCAAATCGAATATCTCCTTGATTTGCTGTGCATTCAAAGATACTATATCCGAAAGAATTCTCCACTAAAAGAAAATCTTTTCCTCTAATCTTTACTAACTTTTTTCAAGAATAAATTATTCATTGGATTTATTCCCAACTGACGAATGTCTTTTCGACTAAAACGAACGGCTTGATCGTAGAACAGAATAAGTGCGGGTACCTCTTCAGCGATTAACTGATCCATCTGTTCATACAATTGCTCTCTTATTTTTTGATCCGTAACTTGAAGTGCTTTTTCATACAATTGATCATACCCTGTATTGGAAAAAAAAGTATAGTTAGGCCCATTAGGAGCTTTGTTTTTACTGTAAAATAGCGATAAATAGTTCTCCGCATCGGGATAATCTGCAATCCAACTACCGCGAAAAAAAGCTATTTTCCCTGATGCCATCCCTTGCCTTAATGTTGCTGGTGGCATTACGTCAATTTCAACAGTCAACCCGATTTTTTGCCACTCTCTTTGCAAATATTCCGCAATATCTAAGTAACCCGCATTGGTAGATAAAGCAATCACCACTTTAGACTGTTTGTATTCTTTTTTATACTCCTCTACTAAAGCTTTAGCGGTTGTTACATCATAGCGCACTTTTGGCTGAATATTGCCTTTAAGTCCTTTGGGAATTATCCCTCCTACTTGCGTCGTTCCCATCCCGCTTCTCAAATGCTTAATCATTTTTTCGCGATCGAATCCCATGTTTAGTGCTTGTCGAATTCGCTTATCCTGAATAGCACTTTGTTTTTCTTCCATATTAAAACCCAAATACTCTGTGTTGAGATAAGGTCCTGTTTCCATTTGCACCACCGGTTGATATTTCTCTTGCAATTGTCCTTCTAGGGTGATTAAATCATCCTTATACGAAGGATCTAATCCCGAAATAAAATCTAATTTACCTTGAATAAACTGCAAAAAAGCACTCTGTTTATCTGGTAAAAAAGTGATAGCGACCGACTCTAAATAAGGCAATTGCACCCCTTTTTCATCTTTTTCAAAATAACGGGGATTGCGTCTTAAAATCAACTTGACATTTTCTTCCCAAAATTTAAAATAAAAAGGGCCTGTCCCGATGGGATGCGTTCTGAAATCGTGTTGTGAATCTTCCACTACTTCACGGGGAACTACAGAGGCATAACGCATGGATAACAACCCTAAAATTGCGGGAAACGATTCTTTTAATTCCAAGCGAAACACGGTATCATTTAGTGCTGTATAGCGCTTGACCTTCTGCATAATCCACGCACCAGGAGAAGCTGTTCTTGCATCGGTTAATCGATCCAAGCTATAAACAAAATCACTTGCGGTAACTGCTCGAGTTTGCTTAGGTCCAAAAGCAGAATGCGGATGAAAATAGACTCCTTGACGCAAGGTAAAATCATACGTCAAACCATCCGGAGAAGCTTTCCATGACTGTGCAATATCTCCCACAACATTCAATTGATCATCAAGTTGAACCAATCCATTAAACAACTGGTTGCACGGCCAAATAATAGCCATACTTCTCGCAAATGCAGGATCAAGTGTTTGAATATTTGAACTTTCATTGTATCGAAATACTGCCCCTCTCTCATTTTTATCTCTTTTATTTTGACAAGAATAAACAGTGAAGACAACGCAAAGAATTGATATATAATAAATTATTGATTTCATCAAACCGAATTTTGTACGTAAATTTGCAAGCTTTGTGACAACAAAGAGTAAATATACTTCAAAGTTACTACTCATAGTAAAGAATGATTATGGAAAATAGAAAAAAAGTAGCATTTTACACCTTAGGATGTAAGCTAAACTTTTCTGAAACCTCAACAATAGCAAGAAGTTTCGTAGATGAAGGTTTTGATCGTGTTGAATTTGAGGATGTGGCAGACATTTATGTAATTAATACGTGTTCTGTAACCGAAAATGCAGATAAACAATTCAAACAAATAGTAAAGAAAGCGCAAAAGAAAAACGACAAGGCTTTTATTGCCGCTGTCGGTTGTTACGCGCAGTTAAAACCGGCCGAATTAGCCAATGTAGATGGGGTTGATTTGGTTTTAGGTGCAACGGAAAAATTCAAGTTGACCGATTACATCAATGACCTTTCAAAAAATGAAATGGGTCAGGTACATTCGTGTGAAATTTCAGAAGCTGATTTTTATGTCGGTTCCTATTCTATCGGAGATCGAACCAGAGCCTTTTTAAAAGTTCAAGACGGTTGTGATTACAAATGCACGTACTGTACCATTCCATTAGCTCGAGGAATTTCTCGTAGCGATACGATGGAAAATGTCTTGAAAAATGCGGCGGAGATTTCGGCTCAAGATATCAAAGAAATTGTCTTAACAGGGGTAAATATTGGCGATTATGGAAAAGGTGAATTTGGCAATAAAAAGCACGAACACACCTTTTTGGAATTGGTACAAGAATTGGATAAGGTAGAAGGTATCGAGCGTTTGCGTATCTCATCGATTGAGCCTAACTTATTGAAAAACGAAACCATCGAGTTTGTGTCACAAAGTAGAACCTTTGTTCCGCATTTTCACATTCCCCTACAATCGGGAAGCAACGACATTTTAAAGAAAATGAAACGCCGTTATATGCGCGAACTCTATGTTGAACGCGTAGACAAAATCCGTTCAGTAATGCCCGACTGCTGCATTGGTGTAGACGTGATTGTTGGATTTCCGGGTGAAACAGATGAAAAATTCCTCGAGACTTATACCTTCTTGAGCGATTTAGACATTTCGTATTTACACGTATTCACCTATTCAGAACGCGATAATACAGAAGCAGTCGATATGGAAGATGTTGTTCCAATGGAAGTGAGAAATAAAAGAAGTAAAATGTTGCGTGGATTGTCAGTAAAGAAACGTCGAGCGTTCTACGAGTCACAATTGGGCTTAGATAAAACAGTTTTATTTGAAAGTGAAAACAAAGAAGGATACATCCACGGTTTTACTGAGAACTACGTCAAAGTAAAGACCCCTTGGAATCCCGCTTTAGTGAATACACTACGACCTATAAAGTTAACCAAGATTGATGAAGACGGTATCGTTCGATTTGATTTTCTAGATTAAATAAAAAAACCTGTTTGAATTGAAGTTCAAACAGGTTTTTTGCTTTTTTCACCCAATTAGGGGTATGTTGTGTATGTTATAAGTGGTTTTTAAATCTCACAGGATTAAATTCTTATCCCTGGAGGAAGCATTTCTTTATACGTAGGATTTTTCCTAAAGAAAGAAACAATTTTTGGATGTGTAGGAACGACTCTCAATCTCTTTTCTCGAACGATATCAAGTACTCCTTTTAAGAAATCGATGGATTGCGCCTGCACTCCTTCTTCGAATCCCTTTAATTTGGTAAGAAAGATTTTTCTTTCTTGAAGCGAATACTCCACACTAAGCAAACCTTGATCGGTTTCGAGCTCAAACTGACGAAGTAGTTCATTGTCTTTAATTTCCATTATACTAAAATTTTATATTTTCATGTTAGGCGTATGTCTTTTTCACAGCAAAAAAAAATATAGACTCTCAAAGAGTCTTTCCATAACAAAATTAGATCCTAAGAAATTTTTAGCGGATTTATACAGTGAATACAAAAAGTTTTATTCCTATATTTATCAAAGTTCGTCATTTTTTTCCACATTACCCCTATTTAGTATGTTAATTTATTTAAAATGAACAAAATACCAATTTATTTCTTTCCTGGAATGTCGTCAACCTCCCTCATTTTTGAACGATTGGAATGGGATACTTCGCGTTTTGAATTATACTTTTTAGAATGGTTGCCATGTGATAAAAAAGAAAGCTTAGTCAATTATACCCAAAAATACATTCCCCTCATTCAACATAATAATCCTATCTTGGTAGGCGTTTCATTTGGTGGGATTCTTGCACAAGAACTATCGAAGCTCATAGGTGTGCAAAAAGTAGTTATCATTTCTAGTGTACGGTCAAACAAAGAATTTCCAAAACACTTTAAATGGGCAAAATATACTCGATTATACAAATTGATTCCAACGCATGGAGTTGAGTTTTTACTGCGGTTAATTGAACGCTATGGCAAGGATAAACAAAAAAGACGAGTAGCGCTCTATAACCGTTACTTGTCTATTCGGGATCCCCATTATCTCAATTGGTGCATACAAGCTGTTCTAACTTGGAATCAAAAAGAAGAATTAGACCATGTAGTTCATATTCACGGCACAAAAGATGAAGTATTTCCCTTCAAAAACATACGAAATGCAATTGAAGTTCCAGGAGGAACGCACGCGATGATTATTGTCAAACACAAGTGGTTTAACCAAAATTTAGAGAAAATTATATTGAAATAACGATGAAAAAGAATCTCAAAAATGTGCTTTACACAGCAGCAGTTGTCGGTATAGCCTCTACTTTTATTTTTGCTACCGCGCATGAAACTGTAAATCCAGAGGATACCAAAAATCCAACGGATCACCATGTGCCTCTTCCATTAACTGCAAATTTTGCAGGGGAGAAAACGCCACTAGACGTGATTGATGTCAAAGAGCGCTTTGATCGTGAGATGATCATCAACGCCAATCTTCATTCATCCACAACGCTAGTGATAAAAAGGGCAGAACGTTATTTCCCCATTATTGAACCTATCTTAAAGAAAAACAATATACCCGACGACTTCAAATACTTATGTGTAATTGAAAGTACGTTGTCTAATGTCGTTTCCTCTGCGGGGGCTTCTGGTTTTTGGCAATTTATGAAGGGAACAGCGGGTGAATACAACTTGGTGGTAGACGACTATATTGACGAGCGCTACCATTTAGAAAAAGCAACTGAAGCCGCTTGTAAATACTTTAAAGATGCCAAAGCTCGTTTTGGTTCTTGGACGATGGTAGCCGCTGCATACAACAGAGGAATGGGTGGAATGACTAAAGCTATGAACGCTCAATACGTAGACAATTACTATGATTTATTTTTAAATCAAGAGACCTCTCGCTATGTATTTCGAATTTTAGCTATGAAAGAGATTATGAATAATCCTCAGAAATACGGCTACGACATTCCTAAATCAGAGAAATATCCTCCTATTTCAATGCGCACCGTTACTTTGGATAAGGATATTGACGACCTACCGATGTTCGCCATCGAACAAGGTTCTAACTATAAATTATTGAAGTTATACAATCCTTGGTTGGTGAATACCAGCGTAAAAACAAAAGGTAAAACCTACACCATCGAGTTACCTCGTTAACTAAAACTAGCCTCATCTCTTTCCAAGATGAGGCTATTATTTTTGTCACTCTTTTATCCTGCAAATGATTTTATATCTTTGCGACCGATACAACAAACACAATGGATAAAGAAACCTATATCAAAACCGCCCTAGAAACAATCAAAGCCAAAAACCTTCAAGTGCCATTCGAATTGGCCCAAGGGAGTGTAATTACCAATTTAGATCAATACTTAAACAGCTTAAAATCTTCGTATTTACAAGCCAAAGACCCTCGAATAGAACAATTGTTTTTAGATAAAATTGAACATTTACTCAAACTATAAGTAACGATTTAAAAAGGAGGTAATCAACGTCAGGGTTTTCTCCTTTTGTTCTTTATGTGGGATATGCCCCACTTGTTCAAAGATGTATTTTTCAGCAATACCGCTCACGTGACTAACTGTCTCTTCTACTTGTGTTAATGTTCCGTATTCATCCAAATCTCCTTGTAAGAACAACAAAGGAGCGGTTATACGATGCAATTCAGGCACCATCGTCCAATGGCGATAGGCAGGATCCAACCAAATGTCAAACCAAGCATAACACAGCTTCTCTACGCGTTCACCGTGATATTTTGCCAAGCGGTGTCTTAAGTCTGTTTCCTCATAGGCTTTTTTCGCGTCGGCAACTCCTTGTAAAGTTACCTGTTCCACGAAAACATGCCCCGCTTCTATCACCATTGCCGTCGTGTTTTCTGGATATAAAACCCCGTACCACAACGCAATAGAAGCTCCATCACTATGCCCAAATACCGCAAGTTGCCCCAATTGCAGAACCTGACGCAAACGCTCCAAAAACTCCCCTTCTTGTTCTAGATAATCCTGTGCCCGGTAAGACGTTTGCATCGGCTGTGATTTTCCATAGCCCACGCGGTCATACACCATAACATTGCATTGCAATTGTTCTGCTAATAAGCTAGGCCAATCCCTCCACAGTTCCACACTGCCCAGTGAATCGTGCAATAAAACCAAAGTCGTCTCTGTTTTGGAAGTATCACAAGCATACAAATGCACGAATATGGCTTGCCCATCCACTTGAACGGTTTGCTCTATCAATCTAATCATTGTTTTTTAGCTTTCCTCAAAAATAAGATTTTTGTCGGGGATTAGGGCAAGATATCATAGGATAAACGCTCTTCTTTCTGTCGATAATTAGGTAAACATGGTTTATCCTCCTATCTTTAGTCTTTTATACATTCATCATGAGAAACTTACTTGTTCTGCTGTTTTGTATCAGCAGTGTATTTTACACAAAAGCGCAAACGTCAAATTCTTCAACGCAATTCATCCAAAACCTTGCACAGCACTGTGGTAAGGCGTACAAAGGAAGTATTGTTTCTTCCCCAGTTCCTGCTGATTTTGACAACAAGGAATTAATTATGTACGTAGCTGCATGCGACAAACGCGAAGTAAAAATCGCTTTTTTCGTTGGAGATGATTTATCGCGTACTTGGGTATTTACCCTAAAAGGAGACCGAATCGAATTGAAACACGATCACCGTCAACCCAATGGACAACCTGACGAAATAACCATGTATGGCGGAACAACCACCAATACTGGAACCGAACATATCCAATATTTCCCTGCAGATCAAGAAACCGCATTAGATATCCCTGCGGCAGCTTCTAATCTTTGGTGGGTGACCCTTGACGACAAGGAATACAGTTATAACTTACAACGCGCAGGATCTAAAACGAGTTTTAATGTGGTGTTTGATATCACAAAACCGATTATCACAGATAAAAGAGCTTGGTAGTTCACTCTTCCTTACTTTTTAAAACAGTTAGCCTACTTCAACTTACCCTGACGCTATCATTGAGCTTTTTATCCTAGGTTGTACTAGCAGGTTGATAATTAACTTATCAAATCAACACGTCTAAAAAACACAAAAAACAAACATAACAACTTATAAATCAATATATTATTTGATTATTTTATTGTTTTTACAGCTGCATCTATATATCTTTATATTCATTTTTATATAAAAGTCATCCTGATTTGTAAAATACTTAATTAATCAAAAAAAAACGAATGAGTAGTTTAATTTTTAAAATAGAATCTCTTTTTGACTCACTCTTCCAAAATGTTGGAGATAGTTTCAATGGAGCATATCAATCGGATAATAAAGAAGTTATTCAATTGAGAAAAAATTAAGGGAAGAAAATCGTATTCCTTCAACTAAAGACGACAGACATAACCTTAGCAATGATGCTCATCATATAGCTAAAGATTATAAAAAAGCGTTCGAATACTACCTGAAGGAACGTTAATCTTATGGCTAAACAACAGAGAACACAAAAACAAACAACTGTTGATCATAAGAATGGAAACGGATACCAACAAGAACACACCGAAGTTTTTGATGATAATTTACTACCTGACGCTACTGAAATTCAAAAACTAAAAGAAATGGACCCTGAAATTATGACCTGGTTAAAAGCAAGAGCTGAAAAAGAACAAGATTTTAGACCTGCTGCTTTCAATCATAGGACTACTATTTTAGAAAATGATGTAAAAGGTAGTATTAGAATCAATACTATGGGAATTCTATTTGCTTTTATTATAATCATGAGTGGAATGGCTTTTTCTGCTTTTCTAGTTCATTATGGTTCAATTATAGCTGGTACAATTTTCAGCGGTTTTACCATAGTGTATGCTGCTTCTCTTTTTTTAAGAAAGAAAAGAAACACAAGTAATGAAAAATAAGAGATTTTATTTTCTAAATACAAGGGTGGCCTAAAAGACCACCCTTTTTTGTTTTTAAATCGATTCAATCACATCTTCCAAAGCAAACCGAGATTTAGGTAAAACGCTTGGATGCGCAGGGTCCGTTAGATCAGCATAACCAACCGTAACCGCAAACAAGGGAGCAAATCCCTCTTGTTTCAATATCCCTTGATAGGCTTGACGGTTAATTCCCTCCATTGGCGTTGCATCTAACCCCAAACTTATACAAGCAGATAAAAAATAGCCCAAGGAAAGATACACTTGATTTTCCATCCACGATTTTGTGGCTTGTTCTCCACGAGATTTAACCAGTGGCTCATAAAACCCTTTGACCCATCCTTCAGGTAGAATGGAAATATTCTGCTGTTCGAAGTGTTCAATATCATCCATCACACTAAACACAACGACCAATCCAACCGTATTGATGGAATTTTCATTCGTATACGATTGTGCGGCTAATTCAGCTTTTACTTTTTCATCGGTCACAAACGTAAATTTCCACGGTTGACTATTAATAGACGAAGGACTTAATCGAAGGATGTTTTTCAATTCTTCTATTTGTTCTGGCGAAATCTTTTTTGTTACAGCATACTTTTTCGTAGCATATCTGCGTTGGGCAAGATCTAAAAAATTCATATAAAATGGAATTATAATTAATACTATACTTTTTATAGTTGCAAACTTATATATAGTAAATTATCTTTGCAAGAACGGTCAAAAAGGATAGTAACAGATGTACACGATAGACAATCAAGATTTCCCATGCAGTACAAGCTTAACAATGAGATATATAGGTGGTAAATGGAAAGCCGTTATTCTCATTCATTTAATAGAAAAAAAACGATACAACGAATTGAGAAAAGCTATTCCGATGATTACGGAACGCACGTTGAGTTTACAATTAAAGGAAATGGAAGAACATGGCTTAATTAGTCGAACCGTTTATACCAGTAAACCACCTTTAAAAGTAGAATATGAATTAACTGCTTTTGGACAAACGCTAATTCCACTACTTGAGGCGATTGCGAAATGGGGTAAAGCAACAGGAACAACAAAGAAAGAAATTACTTATACACCAGAAGAAACAAGTTGTTCCATTTTGGGATAACACAGGCGATAGATACAAAAGAGTCTTCGAAAAATCGAAGACTCTTTTGTATTCATTAGTTGATATTTATCGCTTATAATACGCGATGATACTTGCCTTAGTTAAGGTTTGATTCCACAAATTGAAACCAACATACGCTGGGTTCGCATTCGCATCAAGTCCTAATGAATCCGTTTTTAATGCATAAACGGTAATGATATATTGATGAAACCCGTGTCCTTCTGGTGGGCAAGGTCCTCCAAAACCTTTGATTCCATAATCGGTCACGCTTTGAATCGCTCCTTTAGGTGCTAAATTAAGACTACCATTTCCAGCATCTGCAACTAATTCATTTACGTTTGAGGGAATATCAAATACCACCCAGTGCCAAAATCCACTTCCCGTTGGAGCATCGGGATCATACATCGTAACAGCAAAACTTTTCGTCCCTTCTGGAGCATTTTCCCAAGACAACTGAGGCGATTGATTATCCCCAGAACAACCAAATCCATTAAACTCCATTGTTTTTGTTCCTGATCCTCCTAAGTTTTTACTCGATAGGGTAAATGTTTTTTGTGCCAATACTGACGTTGACACCATCAAAACTAGCAGTACTAATACCTGTGCTTTTTTCATTTGAATTGAATTAAATTTTCAAGCAAAGTTACTTTGGAACAGCTGTAAGAGGTTTTGATATCCGTTCAAAAACTGTTGCTAGAAGTTCAATTCTTAGGTTGCTGTTTTGGCGTTATACCGTATTTACTTTTATAAGCTTGAATAAAACTTGACAAACTCTCATACCCTACTTCATAATAAATTTCGGTAGCCGTTTTCTTTTCAAAGTTCAACAAATAGTGAGCATGTTCTAAGCGTTTATTCTGAAACCAACGCATAGGTGATTCGGAATATTGCTTTTCAAATACTCGCTTAAATGTAGAAACACTCATATTACAAAGAAATGCCAGTTCTTTAATTGTTAATTTACTAAGTTGATTGCTTTCGATGGTACGCGTAAACTTTTGCATACTATCTTCGTTATTGCCCAGAAAAGAATGCAGAAAACCCAGTCCGTAAATTTCCACGAGATACCACATTATTTCTTCAAATTTAACTTCTAACAAGCGATTTTGAATCGCTTTTGACAATTTGTTTATATCGAGTAAACTCGATACAAATCGATGAATAAAATCATCATACTCAAAGGAATAAATGGATTGATATTCGATGGATTTCGAATAATCTAATTCAAGTTTATAAGCAAATCGTTGAACCATCTCATTGGAAAAGAACAACAATATACTTCTATAATTTTTACCTTCCGACAATTTCTCTGTCATTAAACAATGCCCCGACTTCATGAGAAGAAAACGGGAAGGGTTGATAGATTGAATTGCACGATCAAAAACAACTTCCTTAACTCCTTCAAGCAAGAAACTAAATGTATGCTGATTCAGTACAATTTGTTGTCGATCGATTTCTTGAGCACTGCAATAATCAAAAATTTGAATGGGTTTAGATTGATCGAGATTCAGGTCAGTAGGAAGGGTTATGATATTCATTGGGATTTATTCGTTTAAGACAAATCTTATTGCTTGAATGTATGCTATTTTATGTAGACTTCTCTATTAGAGCGGAATAAAGGTACTATTATTTCTTTAGTCATTCCCCTTTCTTTAGAACTAAACTAGGAAGTGATTAACGGTTCAAATGTTCTAACCAGATCAATAGATCGATAACCCAAAAAATTTCACAAAAAAGCAAACCGTGCGAATCTCACAAAAACAAAAAAAGTCCTAACTTTCGTTAAGACTTTTTCGTGATCCAATCAGGATTCGAACCTGAGACCTACTGCTTAGAAGGCAGTTGCTCTATCCAGCTGAGCTATTGGACCCTACACTACTTGTAGTGGTCGGGGTGGCAGGATTCGAACCTGCGACCTCCTGGTCCCAAACCAGGCGCGATGACCGGGCTACGCTACACCCCGAATTTGCGGAGAGACAGGGACTCGAACCCTGGCGACCGTTACCAGTCGACAGATTAGCAATCTGCTCCGTTACCACTCCGGCACCTCTCCGTTGCTTTCAAGAAGACTTATCTTCTGTAATGCGGATGCAAAAGTAGCACGAGTTTTCGTTGTTTCCAAATATTTCTACGAGAAAAAAACAAAAAAAACAGGCTCCCTCAACAAATCGATTATCTATCAAGCAGATACAGCCTCATCTTTTTTTTATTTTTTGAAACAAAAAATAAAATACTTTCTAAATCCCTGCTTTATTCCTCCACATTCCATTCTCTCCTTTCCTTTTCTCCACCTCATAAATCGATAAAAACAGCCTTATCGCTGGATTAATGTTAATATACCCGATTATTTCCCCCCGACAATTCGACCAAATAAATTTATAATGTATATTTGTCCTTCACATTGAATCAAAAAATATCTAACTAATATCCGCAAACGCGAATAGCATGCGTGACGACGTTACCTGCAACACCAAATTGCCTGTATCTTTAAGTTGTTCCGCGACTCTATCGCCAGTAGTGGATTGATAAACACTATTTATTATGAGTAAAAGAGTAGTAATTGTATCTGCTGCTAGAACACCAATCGGTAGCTTTTTAGGTTCATTATCTACAGTTCCTGCAACGCGATTAGGAGCTGCTGCAATTAAAGGCGCGATTGACAAAATTAATTTAGACGTAAATTTAGTTGACGAAGTATTAATGGGCAACGTTGTTCAAGCAGGTGTTGGACAAGCTCCGGCTCGTCAAGCTGCTATTTACGCTGGATTAAGCAGTAATGTTCCTTGTACTACAGTTAATAAAGTTTGTGCTTCAGGAATGAAAGCAATCATGCAAGGTGCACAAGCAATTATGTCTGGAGATGCTGAGGTAGTTGTTGCGGGTGGAATGGAAAACATGAGTTTAATTCCACACTACGTACACATGAGAAACGGACAAAAATTTGGTCCTACAACTTTAGTTGACGGATTGCAAAATGACGGTCTTGTTGATGCTTATGACAACCAAGCAATGGGTGTAGCTGCAGATAATACAGCAAGCGTACACAATATCACAAGAGAAGAGCAAGATGCTTTCGCTATCCAATCATACGAGCGTTCAGCAAAAGCTTGGGAAGAAGGAAAATTCGACATGGAAATCGTTCCTGTAGAAGTTCCGCAAAGAAGAGGAGAGCCAATCATCGTTTCAAAAGACGAAGAATATTCAAACGTAAAGTTAGACAAAATCACAGGATTGCGTCCAGCTTTCACTAAAGAAGGAACGGTTACTGCTGCTAATGCTTCTACAATCAATGATGGTGCTGCTGCAGTAGTATTAATGAGCGAAGAAAAAGCAAAAGACTTAGGATTAAAGCCATTAGCTTACATCAGAAGTTATGCAGATGCTGCACAAGAACCCATTTGGTTTACAACTGCGCCTGCAAAAGCATTGCCTATCGCATTGAAAAAAGCAAACTTAGCTATTTCTGATGTTGATTTCTTCGAATTCAACGAGGCTTTCTCTGTAGTAGGATTAGCAAATGCGAAGCTTTTAGATTTAAACACAGACAAAATTAACGTAAACGGTGGTGCTGTAGCTTTAGGACACCCGCTAGGATGCTCTGGAGCGCGTATCGTTGTAACGTTGTTAAGCGTTTTAGAACAAAACAAGGCTAAAATTGGTGCTGCAGCTATCTGTAATGGTGGTGGGGGTGCTTCTGCTATTGTTATTGAAAGAGCTTAATTCAAAATCAAGATTTTTAATACGATGAATAAAAGATGGGTTTGATTTATTCAAACTCATCTTTATTTTTGCATTTTAATACAAAAAAACTATATGATGTTTGCCTATTGTAACCTTTCTATTGTTCCCCTGCGCGCAGAACCTAGTGATAAAAGCGAATTGGTATCTCAACTGCTGTTTGGAGAATTGTTTACAATACTAGAACAAACTGAAAAGTGGTCTAAGATTGAATTAACTTTTGATCAATACCAAGGCTGGATTGACAATAAACAATATCAAGTAATATCAAAAGGCGAATACGACACTTTAAACCAAGCAGCTCCTATCTATGCAGGAGATTTTGTAGAATTTTTGCATTCCTCAGACAATCAATTAATGTCTATCCCTTTAGGCAGTAACCTCAACGTCTTAAAACACGCTACGACCAATCCGTTAAAATTTGCTTTTGAAGGACGCTCCATTACGGGAACTTTCACAAAAAGCCAATTCGTAAAAACAGCATTTATGTATTTGAATGCCCCTTATTTATGGGGAGGAAAAACTCCTTTCGGCATTGACTGCTCTGGGTTTACGCAAATGGTGTATAAAATCAATGGTCATTTAATTCCACGAGATGCTTCTCAACAAGCAACCATAGGTGAAGCCTTGAGTTTTATAGAAGAAAGTGAAGCAGGGGATTTAGCCTTTTTTGACAATGCAGAAGGCAATATCATCCACGTTGGAATTATCATGGAAAACAACTACATTATTCACGCTCATGGCAAGGTGCGTATTGACCGCTTGGATCACTTGGGTATTTACAATGTCGATTCAGGAAAACACACCCATAAATTACGCGTGATCAAAAAGATTTTGTAATTTTTCAACTTGTCTTTTATCCAATTTTATTCCAATACTTACTACAAGCATAAAAAAACGTATCTTTGTCCAAATAAGATATTTTATGCATACTTTCGAGCAATTTAATCTACCGAAAGCTTTACAAAAAGCCCTAGATGAGCTTCAAATTACGACGCCTACACCTATTCAATCCAAATCATTTCCTGTTGTTCTATCAGGAAGGGATGTAATAGGGATTGCCCAAACAGGTACGGGTAAAACTTATGCTTATTTACTTCCCATTTTAAAACAATGGAAATTTGCCCACGTGGATACACCGCGCGTTGTTATTATTGTACCAACCCGTGAGTTAGTTGTTCAAGTTGTTGATGAAGTGAATAAACTAACGCAATATATGTCTATTCGCTCTTTGGGCGTTTATGGTGGGACCAATATTAACACCCAACGCAAAGCCGTGTACGATGGGGTTGACATCTTAGTAGGAACACCTGGTCGTATGATGGACTTAGCGCTAGATGGTGTTTTGCGTTTTGACAACTTACAAAAACTAGTCATTGACGAATTTGACGAAATATTAAACTTAGGATTTAGAACGCAACTTACCTCCATTCTAGCCATGATGAAAAGCAAAAGACAAAATATATTGTTTTCTGCAACCATGACAGAAGAAGTAGATGAGGTATTGGAAGACTTTTTTGACTTTCCAGAAGAGGTTTCCTTAGCCGCTTCGGGGACTCCTTTAGAGAAAATTGATCAACAAGTTTATCGCGTTCCCAATTTCTACACTAAAATGAACGTTTTAATTCACTTATTGAAAGATAAGGAAACCTTCAACCGCGTACTAATTTTCATCAACAGTAAGCGTTTAGCTGATGTTGTTATGACTCAATTAGAGGAAGCATTTCCCGATGAATTTACAGTGATTCACTCCAACAAATCGCAAAATTTCCGTATGCGTTCCATGGCAGAATTTCAAGCCAGTGAATTAAGAGGATTATTAACAACGGATATTATGTCTCGTGGTCTTGATATTTCAGATATTAGTCACGTGGTCAACTTACAGTTTACTGACATACCTGAACAATACGTTCACCGTATTGGACGTACAGGACGTGCAGATAAAACGGGTATTGCCATCTCTCTTGTTGATCCAAAAGAAGAAGAAATGCTTTTTGAAGCGGAAGCGCTAATGGAAAAAGAGCTAAGAGAAATTGAAATTCCCGCTACAGTCGAAATCTCAGATAAATTAATGGAATTTGAGCAATCGAAACTAAAAGCAAAACAATTGGTGAAATCGAAAAAACCACTTGAAAAAGGAGCTGCTTTTCACGCGAAAAAAGAAAAGAACGCCAAAGTTAATCTAGGTGGACCCGGAAAGAGAAAACCAAGAAAAACAAAGCCTAGGAATCGCGCCGTTGACGCTAAACGCGCAGCCAAGAAAAAGAAAGATTAATATTTCTAAATAGAAAAAGCCGAAGACATTTATCTTCGGCTTTTTTATTGCATTCTATTTTCTCTTATTTTTTTGATTTACCCGCCAAACTCAATACAATAAATCCCAATAATCCTCCTAAGCCAGAAGCTATTAAAATTCCCAATTTCGCTTGACCAGGAAACTCTGGATGTAAATTTATATCAAAAGCCAATTCTGTTACAAACAACGACATCGTAAAACCAATCGAAGCTAACAACCCTAAGCCAAACAAGTTTTTATAGGTCATTCCTGTCGGCATTTTTACCACGCCAAATTTGATAACCAAAGCAGTTAGGCCGAAAACACCCAAAACTTTCCCTACCAACAAGCCAAGGGCCACCCCTAAAGTTACAGCGCTTACTCCTTCACCTCCACCTGTACTAATAGGAATAGCAGCATTGGCTAAAGCAAATACAGGCATAACAAAGAAAGCTACAAAATTGTGCATGCTGTGTTCTAAACGAATCGCTGGTGGTAAACTATTTTTTGCTAAATCTTGAATATCTCCGACACAATCCATTTGCTCTCCTGTCAAAGTTGGAATCTTATCATCTGGATCGATGTTGTTGAATCTATTTTTTAGCTGTTCTAATTTTTTACGGAAAAATGGCTCGTGAATTTTGGCTGTAGACGGAATAGCAAATGCAGCTAATACAGCCGCAATAGTAGCGTGAACCCCAGACAACATAAAAGCCAACCAAATTCCGCCAATACCGATAATTGCATAATAGATTGTATTTCTAATACCCAGTAAATTACTGATAATCAGCAAACCAAAAAAGCCTAGTCCAATTCCTAAATTAATTAATGACAGTTGTTCCGTATAAAAAATCGCAATCACTAATACCGCACCTAAATCATCTGCAATAGCAAGAGCAGTCAAGAAAACTTTCAGAGAAGTAGGTACCTTATCTCCCAACAAATAAAGAACACCTAAGGCGAAGGCAATATCCGTTGCCATGGGAATTCCCCATCCGTGGGCAGCATCTGTTCCTGCATTAAAAATAGCATAAATAGAAGCCGGCACAACCATACCTCCTATCGCAGCAATAATTGGCAACATCGCCTTTTTAGGAGAAGATAGTTCACCTGTTGTTAACTCTCTTTTTAATTCTAACCCAACAACAAAAAAGAAAATAGCCATCAATCCATCATTCACCCAATGTTTTAACGAGTGATTCAATGAAAAATCATTAAATGAAAAAGCAATGTGATTCTCTTCCCAAAAAGCATTGTATTGATCTGCCCAAGCAGAATTAGCCATAAAGATGGCAATCAAAGCAGCAATAAATAATATAATTCCGCCTGATGTAGATTTTTGCATGAATTTACTAACAGGAGCCATCATTTTATCTGCTGGTGTTAACTTCAGATTATCTTCCATTTATTTTGAATTTGTATAAAAATTTAATACCAAATATAGGTTTCCTCTATCTTTTAACCAAACAAGCCTATTATTTTTTACTATCTTCTAATTTTACGCTTTCTTATATTTTGTTATAAAAAAACCTTATCCTTAGGTATTTTTAATTTTGACCTAACAATACACAAATTTAACACTCATTTCGTAAGAGTCGAAAAACAAAATAGCCTTTTCATCTGTATATCAATAAAAACACTTTTGCTATTTTTTTATTCTAACTACTAACAAAAGATAGGTCGTCGTCGTCTTCAAGAATGGTATCCATTGACTTACATCTCTAATTTCAAGGTTTTCCCCCTCCTACAAAAATACCTTAGAAGAGGTAATATTCATCTTCTGTTCTGCGGCATACCCGAAAGTCTCTCCTTGTCTAAACACCACATTACTTCCTATGACATACGAACAAAAATTCACCAAGAAAGAATACAATTCTCCTAATGCTAAAACTGAGTGAACCACTTCGAGTTCCCAATTTGCCTAAATCGAACAAACCATAGGTATAAACACTCTTTTCTCCTTCTGTAATGCGTATTCCGAGTCTACCCCTAACGCTATTTTACAATTCAAAAATACACATTAGCCCCTACATCACCTCATTAAATTGATTTTATTCTAATCTACTTTGACTTCAAATGCGTATTTTCAGCAAGAATATCCTCAAAAAAGAACAAGAAACCCAAGTGAAGAAAAGGAATTCACACCATTTTATAATTCCGAAAAAACCAAAGATAAAAGAGAAGATTTCAGTATATTTGTACTTTGATAAAATGAAAGTATGGATACAATCTTAGACAAAAATATACAACCACAGGCCAAACCGAAATGGTTACGTGTAAAATTGCCTACAGGTAAAAAATATACTGAATTAAGAGGTTTAGTGGACAAGTACAAGTTGCACACCATCTGTACCTCGGGTAGTTGTCCAAATATGGGAGAATGTTGGGGAGAAGGAACGGCGACTTTTATGATTTTAGGAAACATCTGTACGCGTTCATGTGGTTTCTGTGGAGTAAAAACAGGACGTCCAGAAACAGTGGATTGGGATGAACCAGACAAAGTGGCTCGTTCGATCAAGCTAATGAGCATTAAACACGCGGTAATTACTAGTGTTGACCGAGATGACTTAAAAGACGGTGGGTCGATTATTTGGGCAGAAACAGTGAAAGCAGTTCGCCGTATTAGCCCTGGAACGACTATGGAAACACTAATTCCAGATTTTCAAGGCGAAGAGCGTTTATTGGATCGTATCTTAGCAGTGGCACCGGAAGTAATTTCGCACAATATGGAAACGGTTCGTCGCTTAACGAGAGAGGTTCGAATCCAAGCCAAATACGATCGCAGTTTAGCCGTGTTGCAATATTTAAAAGACAACGGCGCTAAGCGTACGAAATCAGGGATTATGTTAGGTTTAGGAGAAACAGAAGAAGAAGTAATCCAAACGATGCACGATTTGAAAGCCGTTGGATTAGATGTCTTAACTATAGGTCAATATTTACAACCGAGTAAAAAACACTTGCCTGTAAAAGAATTCATCACACCAGAACAATTCAAGAAATACGAAGAAATCGGGTTAGAATTAGGATTCAGACACGTTGAAAGTGGTGCACTTGTTCGTTCATCATACAAAGCTCAGAAACATATTTTATAATTATAATATTGATGGTCGCTGTTTGGCGACCATCTTCTTTTACAACCAATGAAAAAAATTAAAGTTGCAATTAATGGATTTGGACGCATTGGTCGAAATCTATTCAAATTATTGCTCAATCATCCTGTCATTGAAGTTGTTGCTATAAACGATTTAGCAGATGTGCAAACCATGGCGCATTTAGTCAAATACGACAGTATTCACGGTATCTTACAAGCGGATGTATCGTATGATGACAATCACCTGATTATCAATCAACAGAAAATACCTTATTTCAGTTCAAAGGCTATTGCAGCCTTACCTTGGGCGAGCTTAGACATTGATTATGTAATAGAGGCAACAGGAAAACGCAAGACAACAGCTTTACTCGAAGAGCATATTAAACAAGGGGCCAAACGCGTTATTTTATCAGTTCCTCCAGAGGATAATGAAATCAAGACCATTGTTTTGGGAGTAAACGAACACATCTTAACTGGAGAGGAATTAATCATTTCCAATGCAAGTTGTACAACAAACAATGCAGCTCCAATGGTCAAGATTATCAAAAAGCTATGTGGTATGGAACAGGCTTATATCACAACAGTACACTCCTATACGACCGATCAAAGTTTACACGACCAACCACATAAAGATTTAAGAAGAGCACGGGGAGCAGCTCAATCTATTGTTCCTACAACTACAGGAGCAGCAAAAGCACTCACGAAGATTTTCCCCGAATACGAAGGAAAAATCGGCGGTGGCGGAATTCGAGTTCCCGTTCCCGATGGATCATTGACCGACATTACGTGTTATGTAAAAAGAGAAATAACCATTGAGGAAATCAATCAAGCCTTCAAAGATGCGGCAGAAAATGAATTAAAAGGTATTTTAGCCTATACTGAAGATCCTATTGTTTCTGTAGACATCATTGGCAATACCCATTCTTGTCTCTTTGATTCTCAGCTAACTTCTGTTATTGATCGCATGGTTAAAGTTGTTGGATGGTATGACAATGAAATTGGGTATTCTTCCCGTTTGATTGATTTGATTCTATATTTTGAATCGATTAAAAAAGATTAACCCTGCCATGACAAGCTGAACTTGTCTCTTGAAGCCATTCTTCAGCGTATGGACTTGGAAATTCATTTAACAAAGCGAAGTCGCATTGAAAAATGCCTATTCCACTGATTCTTGTAGGAATCGATTTCCAAAATAAATATATAATACAAAAAATGGGCATTGCTTTCGCAATACCCATTTTTTGTATTATATATACGAAGTATAATTATTTTTTCTCTTGAAGCTTTTGGCTCATATCCATAGAAATAGCAGAACGCTCCATTAAAAGTTTTCCTGCCATTGTCTCTACAACAACTGTTAATTCATTTAACTCAGCAATTCTTCCGTGTAAACCTGATTTAGTTACGATACGATCTCCTACTTTCAGACTAGCTTCGTATGTCTTTTCTTGTTTCACTTTCTTTTGTTGCGGACGAATCATAAAGAAATAAATCGCAACAAAGATGAAAATCATAGGTAAAAATTGTTGTATACCTTCCATAAAATATAAGTATTTAAAAATTAGTTTGCTGGAGAAACGTTAGCTTTAATCGTAAGTAACTCCTCTCCTTTTTCTGTATTCGTTGTTAAAGTAACCGTTTTCTGTTGTTGTCCAACAGCTCCAGTTTGAAATCTAACTTTTAGCTTCGATTTTTCTCCTGGTTTAATTGGTGTTTTTTGATATTCCGGAACAGTACATCCACAAGTAGCACGAGCGTCAATAATAACTAAATCTGCATCTCCAGTATTTGTAAATTCAAATTCTGTCTCTACCGCTTCGTTATTTCCGATTGTTCCAAAATCATGTGCAAGAGATACAAATTCCATTTTTGGACTACCTTGTGTCTTTTTATCGATAGTTTCTTGTTCGATTTTAGCAACGCTATCTTCACTAATACGACTTGATGCGTCATTTTTTTTACAAGCTGTCAAGGTCAACAAAGCTACACAAGACAACATAAATACGTTTTTCATTTCAGTTATAGTTATTATGGTTAATTCGTCTTATAAAAGTCCTTTTCCAATTTTATTCAATCGACCTTGAGCTTCAAGTTCTTTTGAAATATTATCAAGAATACCGTTGATAAATATACTACTTTTTGGTGTAGAATACTCTTTCACAACCTCTAAATATTCATTTATTGTAACTTTTACAGGGATAGAAGAAAAACGCAACATCTCGCAAATAGCCATTTTTAAAACTACAATATCAATAGTAGCGATACGTTCTATATCCCAATTTGGTGTTTTACCATCGTATTCTTTTGCTAATTCAGCACCATTTAAAAACGTTCTACGGAACAAATCCTGAGCAAAATCCTTGTCTTCTGCATCTTTAAAAACTTTAGGAACAAAAAATGCTTGCTCAACATTTTTCAATTGTCTTACTTGCTTTTGAATTAACGTATTTACCACGGGTAAATCATCTACCCAAGTCAATTTAGTATCTTCTAAAAAGTCATATAACTTTTCATTTGGCGCAATAATTTCCGTGTATACATTCACGATAAAATCTTGATCTTCTTGAAAAGAACGCGTCGTCGATTTCATGTAGTTCTTATACAGCTCACTTGCTTTGATTTCATCTAATACCAACTGAACATAATGATCCTTTCTTTGCCAATACGTCATATTTCGCTCTTCCACTTTATTGCTAATAGAAGTAGAATTACTCAATAACTCAAGCACTTGGTTTTCGATAAATTTCTTGTTTGGATTGCGTTCTTCGTAAGTAGCTAAATGTTTTTTCTGAGAAATTTCGATATATTCTTCTTCTTTTTTTCGAATTTCTATCAGGAGGGTTAGCATCAATAAATACAACTCTTGTATACTATCCATGCTGTGGTTTAAAAATTTCTCACCCGTTTGAATTTGGTCAGAATTACTTTGGTGCAACGCATAAAGCGTCTGCATAACCTTGATACGAATGTGTCTTCGATTTAACATGCTACTAAAGAACTTAAAATGATTTGAATTTTTATTTCAGCCGACAAAGGTAAGAAATATTATTTCTTATCAAACTAAATAATGCAATTCATGCTTTAGATTTAACTTGATTTTAAAATCTCCGTTCCATACCAACGGATTAGCAAGATTAAAACAAAAAAACGAGGCCTTCAAACCTCGTTTTTCGATTAAATCAAAGGCAATAAATGATGAATCTACCTTTTGTAATGACAATAACAACATGTAGGTAGGTATTGCATTTTATTGTTAGTCGATACTTGCTTTTTCTGCGCGTCGATCTGCTTCTGATACATTTTCTGCTTTTCCGAACTTCCAATAGGAATAAGCATACAGCTCATCCTTTGTCCAATTTTTCTCTTTGCGCAAGAAGTTGCGCAATAGCTTTACATTGGAAAATTCCGCAGCTACATAAGCGAATTTTGATTCCATTTCTCCTTGTGCTTCAATATAAGCCAAGGCTTTTTCTGCTAATATTGTATTTTGACCTGGTGTTGAATTGACAATCCACTCAATGTCTACTTGCGCTTTTGTTTGTAAAGGCTGAATATCTTCTTGTGTTTCTACTTCAATAAATGCCTTCACTTGTGCTGTAGCTACGACATCTTCTAAAATAGCCCCCAATACAGGAATAGCCGTAGCATCTCCTACTAAAATGTACCGATCGGCTTGCGGATATAATTCAGATGCTTCCGTTCCCATTGCCACGCCCAATTCTGCACCAATTGGCGCTTGAATTGCCCATTTAGAAGCGGGTCCTTCATCACCGTGTGCAACGAAATCTACGTATAATTCATTTTTTTCTAGATCAATTCCCCTATGGGTATAAGTTCTAACACTCGGACGAATCGCTTCATCCATCGGTACCCATTGCCCCTTTTCAGAATCAAACTCAGGCAGGTACACTCGTTCACATCCCTCAGGAGCTAAAAATATTTTATTGTTTACCCCAATTGTTGTGCGGTTAAACTTTTGTGCGTCTTTTCCCTCTAGTGTAATGCGGATGTAATGTGGAGTAATATAAGTTCTTTCTTTTAGTGTAAATATTCCTCGATCTACAGTTTTCTTAGCCATATACCCTTAATTTATTTATAAAATCAATTGCTCTATCTATCAAGATACAAAGCAAATATACTTTTTTTAAATTAGATTAAGTTTAAATAGCACATCAATCTTCCATTCATCCAATAAAATCCCTCTTTCACCCCATTGTCTTTATCGACCTTATAAAAACAAAGAAGTTGGCGCTAAATATAAAAAATGTTTTTCCTCTCTTTGATTAATGTTTATTTTTGCTAAAAATATAGAAACAAACATGTTAATTATTGGAATTGCAGGCGGTACAGGAAGTGGAAAAACAACCGTAGTTCATCAAATCATGAACGAACTACCTGAAACAGAAGTAGGTATTATATCGCAAGACTCGTATTACAAAGCGACAGACAATCTCAGTTTAGAGGAAAGAACCTTAATCAACTTTGATCATCCTAGATCCATTGATTTCGAATTATTGGTTCAACACTTAAAAGAGCTAAAAGAAGGAAAGAGTGTGAATCAACCTGTTTATTCTTTTGTGAAACACAACAGAACAGATGATTATATCTTGACTCATCCTAGGAAAGTAATGATTGTAGAAGGAATCTTAATTTTGTGTAATCCAGAATTACGAGCATTATGCGACATCAAAATTTTTGTTCACGCCGACTCTGATGAACGTTTAATCCGTCGATTAAAACGCGATATAGCCGAACGCGGACGCGATATGATTGAGGTTCTAAACCGTTATCAAAACACATTAAAACCGATGCACGATCAGTTTATTGAGCCATCAAAAGCTTATGCTGATATTATTATTCCCAACGATACTTACAATACCGTAGCAATTGATATTGTTCGCACTGTAATTAATGAGAAAATAGGTTAACTTTATACCAAATAAATAACAATCAAGCCAATGGATTCAAAAAGCATGCTTCGCAAACTGAGATACATCCGAATAGTGAAAAACCCGTTTTTTTTAATCACTGTTGGCTTCATTGTTTGGATTGTTTTCTTTGACAGCTATTCTCTTATTGAACACCATACCATCGATCAAGAGATAGATAAATTAGAAGAGCGTAGAGACTATTTTCAAAGTGAAATAGACAAAGACAAGCAAGCCATCAAGAATTTAAAAGACGGTGATGCAACTGAAAAATACGCCAGAGAGAAATACTATATGAAGCGAGATAATGAAGATATTTTTATTATTGAATTCGATACATTATCTACCCCATAAACTTGAGGTCTTATCACTATGAATCATACACTTTTCGAGCCATTCCATTCTATTCCATCGAAACAATGGAAAAATAGAATTCAATATGAACTAGCGGGGGCCGATTATAATACAACCCTTGTTTGGGAAAGTTTGGAAGGCATTAAAGTGCGTCCTTTTTACCATGCGCAGGACGGGGAATCAATTCCCGTTGTCACGCAAACAACGCAATGGCGTATTCTTCAATCAATTTACATTTACGATGTAGAAAAAACCATTCAAAATGCACTAGCTTCTATACAGAAAGGAACTGAAACTATCTATTTTACAGTCCCTCATGTCAAGATTGACTTGATTGAACTACTCCTTGCTTTACCTCAACAAATCGTCTATTTTTTTAGATTTGATTTTTTAGATGAACCTTATATCACACGTATCTCCCAGTGGGCAAAGCAACAGCAGTATACAATACATCTAGTTGTCGACCCTATTCATCAACTAGTTACTGATGGTAATTGGTTTCACGGTGTGACACAGGATTTCAACACCCTCGAGGCACTAGTGAAGCAAAAGGATATACAACTCCTGATTGATACAAAAACATATCAAAATGCCGGAGCAACTATTGTACAACAAGTTGCATATGCCTGTGCACATTTACATGAATATCTCGCGCGAATAACCTTCCTAGAACAGCCAATCTTTGTGGAAGTAGCTGTAGGTGCCAATCATTTTTTTGAAATAGCCAAACTCAAAGCTTTGCGTATGCTATTTGATTTGATTGGGCGTGAATATACAGAACATCCACTGGATATTAGAATTCTTGCCATACCCACGAAGCGAAATAAAACAGTTTATGCCTCAAAAATTAATCAAATGCGCACGGCAACAGAATGTATGAGTGCCATTTTAGGAGGCGCGGATTACGTTGGCAATTTACCTTATGATGTATTATATAGAAAAGACAATTTTGCAAGTCAACAAATGGCGCGAAATCAGCTATTGATACTCAAAGAAGAAAGTCATGTCAATGCGGTTGACAATCCAACGGAAGGTGCGTATTACCCAACGTATCTCGCCAAGCAAATTGCAGAAAAAGCCTTGGATATTTTCAAACAAATTGAAAAAGCAGAAGGCTTGATTACTTCCTTACACCAAGGAACGATTCAGCGAAAAGTCAATGAATCTGCAACAAAAGAACAAGAATTATTTCAAGCCAATCAAGAAGTTTTAGTTGGAATTAATGCCTTAGCAAGTGCTAGAGAGCAGCTTCATGCGCAAATGGAATTGTATCCTTTTGTCAAACAGAATCCACGTAAAACGTTGATTGTTCCATTAATTGAAAGACGCTTAGCTGAAATAATAGAACAAAAAAGATTAACAGAGGAAATTAAATAAGTGTAACACGTATGAAAAGAAAGGATGTACAACATTTGAATTTGAATTCTACTTCATTCAATACAGCATCAACGCCCTCTGTTAGTACGACCATCGAAGGCATGGTCATCCAACAAAAATACGAAAAAGAGGATATCGAAGCTTTAGATGCTGTGGATTTTGCCGCTGGTTTTGCCCCTTATGTCAGAGGAATATCTCCGTTGATGTATGTACAACAACCATGGGAGATTCAACTCCTTCCTGCTACAAATCAATTGGAAGCAGGCAATATCTCTTATCGCAAACAAATAGCATTAGGACAAAAGCATCTTCTTTTCGACCTATCCCCTTCTACTTCAGCAGGAGGATTTAGCATTCACACCGTGGAAGATGTCAAAATACTAATCGATCAACTGCCTTTGGCGGAAATAACGGCTACTATCCGCACCAATGAAGCACTATTACCGCTCTTGGCTATGTATATTGTCGCTGCGCAAGAACAAGGCATTGATACAAAATTTTTACGCGGAAATCTTCAATATGATGCATTTGATTTCGCACCGAATACGATTACTCCACTGCACAAAGCTATTCTCGACAGTTTAGATTATACCTATCAACATATGCCGCATTTTAAGGTATTATCTCTTTCGAATCACCATTTAAAAAAGAAAAAACTCAGCGCGGATCAAGAGATTGCGTATAGTTTAGCTCAGGGATTGACCTATATTAAATCGGGAGTAAGCGAAAAAATTCCAATTGACTATATAGCCTCACAGGTTACATTTTCTTGGTATACGGGGGTGAATTACTTTATGGAAATAGCCAAAATGAGAGCAACTCGCTGGCTTTGGTCGAGATTAGTTCATTCTTTTCATCCAAAGAGCGAACAATCCCTAGCCTTAACGATTCAAACCCAAACCGAGCGCTGGGGAGCCGATACAAAAGACGATTTAACACGCGTTACAACAGCTTCAACTACTGCTGTTTTTGGTGGTACACAAGCATTGGCTATCGCTTTTGACCATACCGCTTATGGGGAACATACCGCTTTACAACTGCATCAATTTATGCAAGAAGAAATGAAGGCAACTAAGACGGTAGATCCTTGGGCAGGTAGTTATTATGTAGAACACACCACCTTAGCCCTTGCAGAAAAAGCATGGAATATCTTAGAAGAAATTTGCCCTACAGACGATCTTGTTGCTATCTCACTTCAAAAAGAGCATGAGACTCAACAACAACAAAATGGTGACACAACAGCTTTTTTTCCCGACACCATGCAGAAGGAACGTCAAGCCGTAATTAAGGTAGAACGCGATACACAAAAAGTAGAATGGGCATTAACTCAATTAACTCAAGGAGTATCCAATCCAACCCATAATTTATTGGCCTTGGCAATTGAGGCGGTGAAAGTGCGAGCTACAACGGAAGAGATTCAACGCGCTTTATTTTCAAATCCATCCTAACAAACTAATAAACAATAAATTAAAAACATTAACCCCTCCTTTTTTAGGTGATATTCTGTTAGTTATCTTCAAATCGCGTACCTTTGTATGATATTATAAATAGCGATTATGACATTTGAAGATTTACAGCTTAATAAAAATATTTTACGCGCCATTGGGGAACTTGATTATCAATCTCCTACACCTATTCAAGAAAAGGTAATTCCCCTGGTCTTACAAGAAAAGGATGTCATTGGTTGTGCCCAAACGGGAACAGGAAAAACCGCTGCTTTTGCCATGCCTATTTTGCATTATCTTCATCGCTTAGGCAATACCAAACGCACGAAGAATGCGCGCGTATTAGTGGTAACACCAACCCGAGAATTAGCCCAGCAAATCGCAGATAACTTTGCGCTTTACGCAAAATACACTAACGCTACCTTAATGACTATCTATGGAGGCGTATCGAGTAAACCTCAAATTGAACAATTAAACAAAGGAGCTGATATTATTATCGGTACTCCTGGGCGTTTGTTGGATCTATACAAGCAAAAACACCTTGATTTGGATCACATTCATTGCTTGGTACTCGATGAGGCAGATTTAATGTTAGACATGGGATTCATTGACGATGTAAAAAAACTCATCCAATTGACGCCAGATACCAGACAAACGCTTTTGTTTTCAGCAACGATGCCTTTACCTATTCGAGAACTGGCACATGAATTCTTAAAAAAAACAGAATATGTAGTTGTTGATGCTATTTCATCTAGTGCAAAAACGGTGAAACAACAGGTGTATTTTGTTGAAAAAGGAGAGAAGAAAAAACTATTATATCACCTTATACGCAATCAAAAATTAAGCGATGTATTAGTCTTTACTCGCACCAAACACGGAGCTGATGCTGTGGTAGAAGCTTTAGAAAAAAATGGAATTAACGCCGCTGCTTTTCACGGAGATAAATCGCAAAACTTACGACAAGAAGCCTTGGATAGCTTCAAGAAAAAAGACACAACAGTATTAGTGGCTACAGATATCGCAGCAAGGGGAATTGACATTGACTCTCTGCCCATTGTTATCAATTACGATTTACCGAATATTCCCGAAACTTTTGTACACCGCATTGGACGTACAGGAAGAGCGGGGAATGAAGGATTAGCGATTTCCTTTTGTGATAAATCAGAGAAAAAATATTGGGAAGATATTGTAAAATTCACGCGTACTCAACCCAAAATAGTAACCGATCACCCTTTTCCTTGGAAAGAAGAACCTAAAAAAGGAGAAGCGACACCTAAAAAGGATTATCGCAATAAAAACGCCAATTCTCGAAAATCAGAGAATTCAAAGAAAAATAAAAAACGTTGGTATTAATCTTCTTGTAATTCAAAAGCATGAAAAGACTACTTCTAGGGGTACTCTTGGTAGGAGTTCTCCTATTCACTTTTATCTGGTGGGCGAATACACAGGTTGCATCCAGTACAAAAGATCAACTTTTTAACGACATAGACAGTCTTCCGCATCATAAAGTAGGAATGGTTTTAGGGACCTCAAAACATCTTTCTGGCGGACAACTCAATTACTATTTTACCTATCGCATGGAAGCAACAGCACAATTGTATCACGCGGGTAAAATTGATTTCATTGTAGTCAGTGGCGATAACAGTCATGCGGGGTATAACGAACCGAAAGACATGGAAGAAGCATTGATTGAACGCGGTATTCCCAAAGATCGAATCTATTTGGATTATGCCGGTTTTAGAACGTTGGATTCTGTTTATCGCATGCAAGCCATATTCAATGAAGAAGCTTTTACCATCATTTCACAGCCGTTTCACAATGAAAGAGCAGTTTACATTGCCAATCATTTAGGGTTAAAAACCATAGGATTTAATGCCCAAGATGTTACGCGTAAGTATGGATTCAAAACCCTATTGCGCGAAAAATTTGCAAGAGTTAAAGTATTACTCGATCAATTGATTGATAAAAAACCAAAATATTTAGGCCCACAAATTCTCATTGGAGAAGGGTTAAAACAAGAAAAAGTCGAGTAGTTTACTCGACTTTTTTATTTATTGTCTTTCCTTAAGTGAATAACTGCCAAATTTGGGTAACCATAAAACAAACAATTAATCCAAATACAATAGGCAAAACAGAAGCCACTGTGGTCCACTTTACGCTATGCGTTTCTTTGTAAATGGTATAGATAGTTGTACTACACGGATTATGCAACAAACTAAACAGCATGAGGTTGACTCCCGTTAAGGTTGTCCAGCCAGCCATTTGTAGTATCGTGGCAATCTCTCCATCTGAAACCTCAAACATCACTCCTGCTCCTTCCCCCAACGTGGCATCACCCAATACCATAGCCGTGAGCATTAAAATCGTGGGAATCACAATCTCATTAGCTGGAATGGCTACAATATATGCCAATAGGATCACCCCGTTTAATCCAATAATTACTGCAAAAGGATTCATCCCTTCAATCATCCATAAGGCTATGCTTTTATCTGCAATGTCAATATTACAAACCAACCAAATAAGCGCTCCAGCAGGTGCTGCAAAAACAACAGCACGCCAAAGTACAATTAAGGTTCGATCAATCAAAGACGTATAAACCGTTTGCCATACTCTTGGAGGGCGATAAGGCGGTAATTCTAACGTGAAAAACGAAGCTTCTCCTTTTAACATCGTTTTTGACAGTAACCACGAGGTAAAAAACGTGAAGGAAATACCCAAAACGACAATGCCAACTACTGCTAAAGTAGAAACTGTAGGTGCCATATATTTGGGTACTAGCGCACCGATAAAAATAGTTGCCATCAAAATTTGCGTCGGCCAACGTCCATTACACAGCGAAAAGTTATTGGTTATAATTGCAATTAACTTCTCACGTGGGCTATTTATAATTCGCGTAGCAACAACACCGGCGGCATTACAACCAAATCCCATACTCATGGTCAAAGCTTGTTTGCCATGAGCGCCTGCTCCTTTAAAAATTCGATCCAGGTTAAAAGCAACTCGAGGTAAATATCCAAAGTCCTCTAACAGTGTAAATAAAGGAAAAAAGATTGCCATGGGAGGTAACATTACTGCAATCACCCAAGCCGTTGCTAAGTATATACCATCAATTAAAAAACCGGACAACCACCAAGGGAAATTCAGGTGAATCGCTCCTTCCTTTAAAAAGGGATACAGTTGATCCAAAAGCAAATAAGACAAAGCACTAGAAGGATAATTTGATCCGACGATCGTCAACCAAAGTACACCGCCAAGTAATAAAAGCATTAGTGGAAATCCCAAGCTTTTACTCGTTACCACCCGATCAATCATACGATCAATTCGGAAAGCCCGTTGATTTTCATCTGCTTGAACACGTCCTTTTACTATTTTAGAAACTTGTGCAAAAATAGCACTGGCGACATTATCGGAATAATCTAGTCCAAGGGTTTCATTATATTTTTTTGCTTTTGCTACAAGGGGTTCCACTTGTTTTTCCGTTATAAGTGGAGATAAGGTTCCACTAGCTAAAGCTGTTTGAATACTGGCATCTTGCTGAATCAAACGCATGGCAATCCACGATACGCTAGGCAAATTGGCATCTAAAGTATTTAAATCCGCCGCTACATCCTGAACTGCTTTTCTCGATGCACCAGTAATCCCCGTTATATTCTTTTGCTCCGCTACAAATTTTCCAGTCGCAACTTGATCAATAGCATGTAAGAGATCAGTGATGCCCTCTTTATTTCTCGCTGATGTTGGAATTACGGGAACACCGAGATCGCGAGACAACCCTCGCACATCAATTTCTACCCCATGGCGTTTCGCTTCATCCATTAGATTCAAACAAACCACTACTTTTGTGGTTATCTCTTGAATTTGAATGACTAAACTCAAATGGCGTTCCAATCTTCCGGCATCAACAACAACTACGGTCACATCAGGCTCTCCAAATAAAATGTAATCCCGTGCTACCTCTTCGTCCTCTGAAGTAGACATCAAAGAATAGGTTCCAGGTAAATCAACTAATCGATAGGTTTGATCTCCATAGGAAAAACTCCCTTCTGCTCGAGTTACTGTTTTTCCAGGCCAGTTTCCTGTATGCTGTTTAAGTCCTGTAAGTGCATTAAATAAGGTGCTTTTTCCTGTATTGGGATTTCCTGCCAAAGCAATCGCATAATCGTATTTGCCCGATAGGCTTCCCAATTTTTTTAAATCGGCCGCTTTATTTAAATCACATAAGTCACAGGCTGAATGTGTCGTCATATCCTTTCCTTTCTTCTAAATTATAACGCTGTCTCCAACAACACCATTTGTGCATCTTCCCTGCGCAGCGAGATAATTGTATTGTAAATAGAATAAGCTACCGGATCTTTTAAGGGACTAATGCTATGCACAGCAATTGTAGCACCTGCCACAAATCCTAAATCGAGAAATCGCTGATGTACTTCTTTAGGGCACTCTTTTGCAATTCCCTTTATAATACCTTTATTCCCTAATTTTAAATCCGATAAATTCATTCTCTCTTCTTGTTTAGATATGCAAAATTACAAAATTAGACAAGCCTAACAATAATTTTAGCGTAATTTATAATTTATACAAATAAAAAAGAATAGCGAACCTAGACGAAAACACATAACGAGCCTATCATTCTCATTCTATTCGTCTTACAAAAAACATAAAAAATTAAAAAGGATATTTAAATCGCTTTAAATGCACTTTCAAAAGGAACACGATGAACTAAACTGCGCCCTAAAGTAACTTCATCCGCATATTCTAACTCATCACCGACGGCAATTCCTCTTGCAATAGTTGAGGTAATCACGTCACAATCTTTGATTTGCTTATAAATATAGAAGTTAGTCGTATCCCCATCCATCGTAGAGCTCAAAGCAAAAATCAACTCTTTTACAGTTCCACTTTTCACTTTTTCCACTAAAGATTGGATATTCAGTTGACTAGGTCCAACCCCGTCAATAGGAGATATTTTTCCTCCTAACACGTGGTATATTCCCTTGAACAATTGCGTATTTTCCAAAGCCATTACATCGCGCACATCCTCCACCACACAGATAACTTGATGATCGCGAGACGGATTAGAGCAAATTTCACAACTTGCTGCATCAGAAATATTGTGACAACTTGTACAATAACCAATTTCACGGCGCATCTTATCCAATGCCACAACCAAACGAGACGTTTGTTCTTCCGGTTGTTTTAATAAATGCAAAGCCAATCGCAAAGCCGTACGCTTGCCAATTCCAGGCAGTTGAGAAATTTCTTCTACTGCTTTTTCTAATAATTTTGAAGGAAAATCCATGGGGGCAAAGATATGAAATATACAACTATTTTCCATATTTCTCCCCTATGCAATCGGTGAATCCCTTCTTTTCTTACGTATAAAACACCGCAGATGACCTAAGTTCTTTCGCTATTTAATACTAGACCATAAGAGCGAATACACAAAATTTACTTACTTTTGATTTTCTTGAATGACCTAATAATACGTGCACTATGACACCGATCACTATCATCATCATTATCGCTATCTACTTTGGAATACTCATTGGTATTTCTCAGTTAACGAGTAAAAAGGACAGTAGCAATGATGCTTTTTTTAGTGCAAACAAAAATGCGAAATGGTATTTAGTTGCCTTTGGAATGATTGGCACCGCCCTCTCTGGGGTTACTTTTATCTCAGTTCCTGGCGAAGTAGGTTCTCCCAATGGAGAACAGTTCAAGTATTTTCAGTTCATCTTGGGAAATGCTGTTGGTTTTATTATCACAGCTGCCGTACTACTCCCCTTGTATTACAAGTATAATTTAGTTTCTATTTATACCTACATCGAAAAGAAATTAGGCCTTTATAGCTACAAAAGTGCGGCTTCTATTTTCTTACTCAGTAGAACAATCGGCTCAGCCTTTCGCCTCTACCTCGTAGTGATTGTTTTACAGCGCTATGTGTTTGATTACTTTGGCGTTCCCTTTTTTGCAACGGTACTAATTGCGCTCTTGCTCATCTACGCTTATACGTATAAAGGAGGTTTGAAAACAATTATTATCACCGATTCACTACAAACCTTTTTCTTAGTATCCTCTGTTATCTTGACGATTATTTTCATCTGTCACCAATTGGATTTATCAGCTATTCAGGCATTTGAAGAGGTTAAAAACAGCAACTATTCCAAAATATTTTTCTTTGAGGATTTTATGGGTAGCCGCTATCACTTTATCAAACAATTCTTGGGAGGTATATTCGTTACCATTGCCATGGTTGGTTTGGATCAGGATTTAATGCAAAAGAATTTAAGTTGTAAAAACATCAAAGAAGCCCAAAAAAACATGTATTCGTTTACAGGAATATTCGTTATTATCAATCTTCTTTTCTTGGGAATTGGTGCCCTCCTGTATATTTACGCAAACAACCAAGGTATTGAAGTGCCCTTAGACGCCGTAACGCAAAAACCACGTACGGATTTACTATTTCCAGAGATAGCATTCAATCACTTATCCACGATTCCCGCGCTTATCTTTTTATTGGGACTAACAGCAGCTACTTTTGCCACGACAGATTCAGCTTTGACAGCTTTAACAACTTCCTTCTGCATTGATTTCTTACACATGGATAAAAACAAAGACAATCCAGCTAATGTATGGAGAAGAAAACTAGTGCACTTTGGATTTTCTATCTTGATGTTTTTAGTCATTATCCTGTTCAATGCGATCAATGACGCTTCAGTTGTCAGTATGATTTTTAAGATTGCTTCTTATACGTACGGTCCACTATTGGGATTATTCAGCTTTGCCATTCTATTTAAAAATCGCCAAGTGAAAGACAAATTAGTCCCTTACATTTGTTTGATTTCCCCTTTTGCCACCCTGTGGTTTAGCAACAAGGCAACTGATTTGTTGAATGGCTATGTTTTTGACAATGAATTAATCCTAGTCAATGCGCTGATTACCTTTATCCTATTACTTTGTATCAGCGCTAAATCAAAACTGATTCGTGCGTAGAAGTACTAACGTACACGCTTCTTCATACCCAATGTTATGACGAATTAATCGCTTGTAAAAATCAGAATTTTCCGTTCCAGGATTAAAAATTACGCGATTGGGTTTTAGTTGAATAATATAGTCGTAAAATTCTTCTTGTCTTTGCGGATTCAAATAGAGGGAAACCGTATCTATATCGGCATACATCTTCAGTTCTGTTTGAATATCTACATCCATGACTTGTCCTGCTCTCAAACCATGAGCTACGACAGGATGACCATATTCGCGTAGCATTCGAATCGCCTGATTCGAATAGCGCTCTTCTTTCAAAGAAGCACCTAAAACGATTGTTTTCTTCATGTTTTTTAGTCTTACCTATAAATATAATAAATTATCTTAAATAAAACAAATTCCCAACAAGATTAGAAGTTTATCCAAACAAAAACATAACACAATGATAAAAATCATGTTTTTATATTAAAAAAATAGATACATTTGTTAAAGTATAATTGTAATACAGATAACTATGAAAAAGCTATTTCTATCATTATTAGGAGCTGTTTTATTAATGGGTAACACGGCTACTGCTCAAGAAACACCTACAAACGAGAAAGAATCGTACAAATGGCAAGTACGCCTACGTGGTGTTGGTGTAATTCCTCACAACAGAGCGGAAATTGGAACTATTGGAGGACAAATCGATGTGAACAACAACTTCATTCCAGAGCTTGACTTTACGTATTTCTTTACAGAAAACATCGCTGCAGAATTAATCTTGGGTACTTCAAGACACACAGTTGGTACTTTAGGTTCTGATTTAACTGCTATTGATGGAGCTTCTAGTGCGAATGTAGATTTAGGAAGCGTATGGTTATTACCTCCTACATTAATGGTACAATACCACTATCCTGTAACCAATAACTTCAAACCGTATGTTGGGGTTGGGGTAAACTACACCATCTTCTATAACGAAAAATCAGGGGATGCTAAAGCTATTTCTTATGATAATAAATTTGGTTGGGGATACCAATTCGGATTTGATATTGACATCACGGATAAGTTCTTTATCAACGTTGACTTCAAAAAATTATTCTTGAAAACAGACGTAACAGTTGATGCTACAAACTTAAATCCTAAAGGAACACAATTAGATCTTCCTGCTAAAGTAAAAATTGACCCTATGTTGATTGGTTTTGGTGTAGGGATGCGTTTTTAATCATTCAATTAATTTTTTTTTATAAGATGTTCCCAACCAACTCTTGGTTGGGAACATTTTTTTTGCTCTTTCTTTTTGCCGACCTTTGCTTACTTCGTAAAACAAGCTAAGTAAATGGACTCGTCTATCTCTTTCAAAGGAATCAATAAACTCGCTATACCCGCCATTTTTTCTGGAATATCGGAATCGATCATTACACTAACCGATATTGCTATTGTGGGAAATTTAAAAGAAAATAGTGTGGAGGCCTTAGGAGCCGTAGGATTAGTCGGTTCATTCTTATCTGCTATTATCTGGGTTGTGGCTCAAACCAAAACATCACTCTCTGCTACGGTATCTCAACATTATGGATCAAATCGATTAACGGTAATCAAAACCTTGATCCCACAGGCTATTCTCTTCAACTTTGCTTTGAGTCTTTTTTTATTCCTGACAACCACCTTTTTTGTACACGAAATTTTCACTGCCTATAATGCTGAGGGATTACTACTTAACTACGCTAAAGAATACTATTTAATTCGCGCTTGGGGTTTTCCATTAACCTTAATCACCTTTGCCTTATATGGGGTTTTTAGAGGGTTACAAAATACGATTTGGGCCATGAAATGTAGTCTAACAGGAGCTGCGTTAAATGTTGTTCTTACCTATATTTTAGTCTATGGAATAGAAGGTTTCATCCCGGCTTATCACATCAAAGGCGCTGCCTATGCTAGCGTAGTGGCTCAAACGGTTATGCTTGGTATGGCCTTTTACTACTTCTTCAAATACACGCCTTTTACGATGCGTATCAGTAAAAATATCAACCCGACATTGAAGCCCTTTATCATCATGAGCTTTAATTTTATTATTCGAACAGCAACCTTGAATGTTGCCATCTACTTAGCCAATGCTTATGCAACGGGTTATGGGAAAAGCTTTATCGCTGCTCAAAGTATCTTGATGAATATTTGGTTGTTTTTCTCTTTTTTTATTGATGGATATGCCACTGCTGGAAATGCCATGGCAGGTAAACTATTGGGGGAAAAGAACTATACGCTCATGTGGAAAATGAGTAAGGCTATCAGTCGATATGCAATTGTCATTTCCATTATTCTCATTGCAATTTGCTTTGTTTTTTACGAACAGATTGGATTGCTCTTTAATCAAGACCCTGACGTAATCCGCGTTTTTACTTCGGTGTTTTGGATTATTCTATTGGTACAACCCATCAATTCACTCGCGTATATTTACGATGGTATTTTTAAGGGAATGGGCGATGCAAAATTCCTGAGAAACAACTTGATCTTTGCTACTTTTTGTGGCTTTCTTCCTACCCTCCTCCTCCTCGATTATTTCGGATTCCAACTATACAGCGTTTGGATTGCCTTCGCCGTTTGGATGTGTTGTCGAAGTTTTCCTTTGATGTATATTTTTAAAAAGAAATATGTGGAAAACGGTTAACAGTTTACAGTTTACAGTTTACAGTTTACAGTTTACAGTTAACCGTTTACAAAGAACCGTTTACAGTTAACCGTTTACAAAGAACCGTTTACAAAGAACCGTTAACTGTCAGCCGTTAACTGTCAGCCGTTAACTGTTAACCAATGTAGCAGTGTTGCAAACTTGATGCCCCTCTATTTATATTGTACAGAAGTACTTAACTTTGTATATAGAATAAATATAAATAGTTATGATACATCAAGATAAAGACAGTTGCTGTAATTCAAAACTTGAATTCAACAAAAAACCAACCTCCAATCACAATCACGAAGGTCATGATCACAGTCACGACGACCACGATCACAACCACGGGGAGATGAATAGCAAATACGCCATTGGTTTTAGTATTGTGATGTTCTTTTTGGGCGTACTCTTTGCTAATATACTCAAAGCCGAATGGTTCGTAGGAAATCCTACACTGCGCATTTTATGGTATTTGGCTGCTTATGTTCCTGTGGGATTCCCTGTCCTCAAAGAAGCATTCTCCCTCATCTTAAAAAAAGATTTTTTTAATGAATTCTCTTTAATGGGAATTGCTACTTTAGGAGCTTTTGCTATTGGAGAATATCCCGAAGCCGTGGCTGTTATGTTATTCTACACCATTGGGGAAATATTTCAAGAATCAGCAGTAAACAAAGCAAAGGGCAACATTAAGGCTTTACTGGATATCCGTCCAAATGAGGCAAGTGTATTTAGAAATAACGCCTTTACCGTAGTTAATCCAGAAGAAGTACAACTAGGTGAACGCATTCAGGTTAAAGTGGGAGAAAAAATCCCATTAGACGGAGAGCTATTATCTGATAAAGGAAGTTTTAATACCGCTGCCCTAACAGGAGAAAGTAAACCTTCTAGCTATAGAAAAGGAGAAACGGTTCTAACAGGGATGATCAATTTAGAACAAGTCATTGAAATTCGTACCACTAAATTATACCAAGACAGTTCGTTGGCTAAAATCCTAGAAATGGTACAGGAAGCTAGTGCGCGTAAAGCGCCAACAGAATTGTATATTCGAAAATTTGCTAAAGTCTATACACCTATTGTATTCTTTTTAGCGGTATTATTGACCTTTGTTCCTTACTTCTTTTTAGGTGATGCTTATGTCTTCGCTCAATGGCTAGAAAGAGCCCTGGTATTCTTGGTAATTTCTTGTCCATGTGCTTTAGTTATTTCTGTTCCACTAGGTTATTTTGGTGGAATCGGAGCTGCTTCGCGCAACGGTATCTTATTTAAAGGATCGAATTTCTTAGAGCTAATGGCCAAACTAGATCTTGTTGTCATGGATAAAACCGGAACGCTGACAGAAGGGGTTTTTAAAGTTCAAAAGGTAGAAACAACTTGGCCAGAGGAGCAATTCGTACAATTCGTAGCTGCGATTGAAAAACAATCAACGCATCCTATTGCCAAAGCTATTGTTGAAGCTTATCCCACTTCACTAGTAGCGGAAAACGTAAGAGAAATATCTGGTAAAGGTCTAGCAGGAATTATCAATAATCAAGAAATACTAGTGGGAAATACCGCTTTATTATCGCAACATCATATTGCATATCCAACAGCAATCGATGCAATCGTTGAAAGTATTGTAGTTGTTGCTATTGATAATCAATATGCAGGTTATATTACCATTGCGGATCAAATTAAAGTAGACGCCAAAGACGCGATTCGATTGATGAAATCCATGGGGGTCCAAAAAACAATTATGTTGAGTGGCGATAAAGATACAATCACCCAAAAAGTAGCCAAAGAAACGGGGATTGATTTTGCAATGGGTGGACTATTACCTGAAGGGAAAGTAGAACAAGTAGAACAACTGAAGAAAGACAATCCGACGAGTGCTATTGCCTTTGTAGGAGATGGAATTAATGATGCACCCGTACTCGCTTTAAGTGATGTAGGAATTGCCATGGGTGGTTTAGGTAGTGATGCGGCCATTGAAACAGCAGATGTCGTTATTCAAACGGATCAACCCTCTAAAATAGCCACTGCTATTCACATTGGTAAAGAAACACGCAAAATCGTTATTCAGAATATTACCTTAGCCTTAGTGGTGAAAATTATTGTACTCATCTTAGGTGCTGGAGGAATTGCCACCATGTGGGAAGCTGTTTTTGCCGATGTTGGGGTTGCCCTACTCGCCATCCTAAATGCAGTGAGAATTCAGAAAATGAAATTTATATAACCGCCACCATCACTTAAAATCTATAAAAAATAAAACGTCCTAAGCACAATAGGACGTTTTATTTTTTACCTCATTCTGTTTATAAGCAACATAGGCACCTAGTAACATTCCCACGAGAAATAACTTACATGCAAAGCGAATGATAGCTCTTCTACTAAATGAGGCTTGCATAATTTTCATCATGTTCTCTTTATTAGTTATGCGCAAAAAATATTACTCTGTTGCCTTAAATTGATCGAGTGATTCCTTTATTTGTTTGAGGTATCTACCATATAATCGGTTAATCCAAAATTTACAAACAAAAAAAACGAAGAAGCAAAGGCCCACAAAATAAAGTACAAATCCAACATTAGTAAATAGTCGTCCCATTTTATCTAAGGTGAATCCCATAAAAAAGGGGATAAAAAAGATAACAAAAGGCGCAATAGAACAACAGAAATTCTCATACAACTGCACATACATACGCGCGTTAAAATATACTTCGTACAAACTATCCCTTGAATTCATATCAAATGTACTAGAGGTACGATAGAACAAAACCATTTTTATGATATAATAAAAAGACACAAAAGCAAATAGCAAATAAACCACATAAAAAATGAGTCTATTTTCTTCCGGCATGGCATATAGCTGAGGAAAAAAAGCAATACCAATAATACTTACTGTTTGCAAGAAAATATCTTTCCGTGCATTTTTCCGAATGCGATCTAAGGGTAGACGATCAATAGACGAAACCAAAGATTCTGCTGTCAAATTAGGTATGCTCACGTTCTGAGTATCCCAAGATTTTTTTATGTCATCAAAATTCATAGCCCTTTACTTTAATAATTTCTTGTAATTTATTTTTTGTTCGATTTAATTTCACCCGTGCATTTCCTTCAGAAATACCAAGATTTTGTCCAATCTCATCATGAGAAAAACCTTCCAAATAAAGAAAAATCAAGGCCTTCTCTACATCGTTTAGTTCGTGAATTGCCTTATAGAGATACTCTATTTGACGCTCAATTTCCCAATCACTTTCCTCATTACGCAGTTGATGTTCAGCTAAACCTAAGGAATTAGTATGCTCGGATCTTTTACTATCCCTTTTAAAATAAGTAATCGCTGTATTCAAAGAAACGCGATACATCCAAGTAGAAAACTGACTATTACCTTTAAAGCTTGCATAAGATTTCCACAATTGACAAACCATTTCTTGATACAAATCTTCTTGATCGTCCTTTGTATCCATATACAGCTTAGCCACCTTAAATAAGATACCTTTATGCTCGTTAATCCGTTCCAAAAATTCTTTTTCTAACTTATTCTGCACAAAACACTAGTTTAAAACTGCTTTTACTTGATAACCCGCATTTTTTAATAATTGTATAACTCCCTTATTCCCAGCTAAATGTCCAGCCCCCACAGCAAATAAAATGCGTTCTCTTGGCATAAGATCCCCCATTTTTTCTACCCACGCACGATTGCGATTGTCCAACAACACAATCTTTCCTTCCTCAGATAAAGATGCTGGCTCTGTTGCTATGCGATACAAGCGCTCGATATCTTCTTGTTTAAAAGCGTCTAGCATCGTACTAAAATTTGCTTCTCCATCCTCTTCTGATCGCAATTGAGTCAGAATTTCTTTAGCAGTATAAATGCGATTGGTCATTTCGATTTGATCTTTAAAATGCTCTAAGCCTAAAATAGGTTTATTCTTACGCAGTCCTAAATTCAAAATTTCCATATCGTAGCCCTTTACCGGACAAGGCACATCTTTCATGGCTAGCATTCCCATTAAAACAATAGGTTGAAAATGATCGACCACATCCAAATCAAGAGCATACTTATACTGCAACAAATCGCGAAATTCAATTTGCTCTTTTTCAGTTAATTGAGAAGAAAGAGAAACGGTAGACATCATCAGGCTTTGCATACTCATTAGTTCATCAATATCAGCTAAATTCACCTCTAAAGCAATTTGATCTACAGATTCAACCACTGCTAAGACTTTATCAGCCAGGTGTAAATCCTCTTCACAAACTAGATGAAAGGTTCCCAATACATAAGATGATCCTGCTAAACCGTTACCTGATATTTCCCAAAGAATTGATTTATCCAAGTTATCTTGAGCTTTTACCACAGTAAAAGAAGAAAGAAAAAGGCAAATAATAAGAAGTAAACGTCTCATGAAAAATGTGTTATTGTCTATTTAACTAGTTAGTATGCAAATTACAAAAACGTTACATTAAATGAGTGATTTTTTTATGAACAGATGAGAAGGTGAGTTGTATGGTGTTTGTCGTTGGTTGTTTGAACTTTCCTAAATAAGAGAGACTTTCCTTTTAAATAAGATGAGAGGATGAGTTGATGAGTTGATGAGTTGATGAGTTGTATGGTGTTGTTTGTCGTTGGTTGTTTGAATATTCTCTAAATAAGAGAGGCTTTCCTTTTAAATAAGGTGAGAGGGTGAGAGGGGTTTGTCGCTTGTCGTTGGTTGTTTGAACATCTCTTAAATAAGGAGAACCGTTTTTAATCGACCATCTTCACAACAATCAACCCACAACCCACAAAAAAGCATAAAACAAAAAAGCCTGACTACTAACGTAATCAGGCTTTTTAAAAGAAGGGCGACGACATACTCTCCCACCGTGAGGCAGTACCATCTGCGCTAGCGGGCTTAACTTCTCTGTTCGAAATGGAAAGAGGTGAGCCCCGCCGCAATAACCACCCTAAAGCGGTTGTTATAAATTCCCTTATAGGATCCTATAACTAATATTGTATATTATAACGTAACAAATACTTACTTTTTTTAGAAAGTTGCCCTCCCTCTACACAAGGTAGAGGGAGATACACATAAGCTTACGGACTATTAGTACTACTCGACTATGACATTACTGCCTTTACATCTATAGCCTATCAACGTTGTCATCTTCAACGGCCCTTTAAAGAAATCTCATCTTGTGGTGGGTTTCGCACTTATATGCTTTCAGCGCTTATCCCTGCCCAACGTAGCTACTCTGCGATGCCCCTGGCGAGACAACAGATGCACTAGAGGTTGGTCCAATTCGGTCCTCTCGTACTAGAATCAGATCCACTCAAATTTCTAACGCCCACAGTAGATAGAGACCGAACTGTCTCACGACGTTCTGAACCCAGCTCGCGTGCCACTTTAATGGGCGAACAGCCCAACCCTTGGGACCTTCTCCAGCCCCAGGATGTGACGAGCCGACATCGAGGTGCCAAACCCCCCCGTCGATATGAGCTCTTGGGGGAGATCAGCCTGTTATCCCCGGCGTACCTTTTATCCTTTGAGCGATGGCCCTTCCATGCGGAACCACCGGATCACTATGCTCTACTTTCGTACCTGATCGACTTGTTAGTCTCCCAGTCAAGCTCCCTTATGCCATTGCACTCTACGCACGGTTACCAAGCGTGCTGAGGGAACCTTTAGAAGCCTCCGTTACTCTTTTGGAGGCGACCACCCCAGTCAAACTACCCACCAAGCAATGTCCTCTGCAACGCAGAGTTAGATCTCAAATAAGCAAAGGGTGGTATTTCAACAATGACTAACCTACGCCTGGCGACGCAGGATCGAAGTCTCCCACCTATCCTACACATCACTTATCCAAGAACAATACTAAGCTATAGTAAAGGTGCACAGGGTCTTTTCGTCCCACTGCGGGTAATCGGCATCTTCACCGATACTACAATTTCACCGAGCTCATGGCTGAGACAGTGTCCAGATCGTTACACCATTCGTGCAGGTCGGAACTTACCCGACAAGGAATTTCGCTACCTTAGGACCGTTATAGTTACGGCCGCCGTTTACTGGGGCTTCAATTCAATGCTTCTTCTTGCGAATAACATCTCCTCTTAACCTTCCAGCACCGGGCAGGTGTCAGGCCCTATACCTCATCTTACGATTTTGCAGAGCCCTGTGTTTTTGATAAACAGTCGCCTGGACCTTTTCACTGCGGCCAGCTTGCGCTGGCGACCTTTCTCCCGAAGTTACAGGTCTATTTTGCCTAGTTCCTTAGCCATGAATCTCTCGAGCGCCTTAGGATACTCTCCTCGACTACCTGTGTCGGTTTACGGTACGGGTACTAATAATCTAAGTTTAGAAGCTTTTCTTGACAGCCCTTAGGCACACTATCTCGTTGTTCGAAAACGCTGAGTACTATCGCATTTCTCCATCAACTACGCATTTTACTATAGCTGATATAGGTACGTGCTTCAACGAACTATTCCGTCAGTTCGCGGTGCTTTCATCACTGTGTCACTCCATCACAATTATTAGTAGTACGGGAATATTAACCCGTTGGCCATCGACGTCCCCCTTCGGGTGTGCCTTAGGTCCCGACTAACCCTAAGCTGATTAGCATAGCTCAGGAAACCTTAGTCTTACGGCGGGGGTGTTTCTCGCACCCCTTATCGTTACTTATGCCTACATTTTCTTTTCTATAAACTCCACCATACCTCACAGTACGGCTTCTACGTCGATAGAATGCTCCCCTACCACTCACGTTTAAAACGTAAATCCATAGCTTCGGTAGTATACTTATGCCCGATTATTATCCATGCTCGATCGCTCGACTAGTGAGCTGTTACGCACTCTTTAAATGAATGGCTGCTTCCAAGCCAACATCCTAGCTGTCTGGGCAATCAAACCGCGTTTTTTCAACTTAGTATACATTTGGGGACCTTAGCTGATGGTCTGGGTTCTTTCCCTCTCGGACATGGACCTTAGCACCCATGCCCTCACTGATGATTATCATTAATTAGCATTCGGAGTTTGTCAGGAATTGGTAGGCGGTGAAGCCCCCGCATCCAATCAGTAGCTCTACCTCTAAGTAACTATGATCATCGCTGCACCTAAATGCATTTCGGGGAGTACGAGCTATTTCCGAGTTTGATTGGCCTTTCACCCCTACCCACAGGTCATCCGAAAACTTTTCAGCGTTAAACGGTTCGGTCCTCCATTTAGTGTTACCTAAACTTCAACCTGCCCATGGGTAGATCACACGGTTTCGCGTCTACCACTACTGACTAAAGCGCCCTATTAAGACTCGCTTTCGCTACGGATCCATGACTTAATCACTTATCCTTGCCAGCAACGGTAACTCGTAGGCTCATTATGCAAAAGGCACGCCGTCACCCCACAAAGGGGCTCCGACCGCTTGTAGGCGTATGGTTTCAGGATCTATTTCACTCCGTTATTCACGGTTCTTTTCACCTTTCCCTCACGGTACTGGTTCACTATCGGTCTCTCAGGAGTATTTAGCCTTAGCGGATGGTCCCGCCAGTTTCAATCAGGGTTTCACGTGCCCCGACCTACTCAGGATACCACTATCCTTATCTTCTCTTACTTATACGGGACTATCACCCTCTTCGGTTTACCTTTCCAGGTAATTCTAATTCAATCCGCAAGAAATGTCGTGGTCCTACAACCCCAATATTGCCGTAACAACATTGGTTTGGGCTATTCCGCGTTCGCTCGCCACTACTAGCGGAATCACTTTTGTTTTCTTCTCCTCTGCCTACTTAGATGTTTCAGTTCAGCAGGTTCGCCTCCTATTCGGATACTATGTCTTCAACATAGTGGGTTGCCCCATTCGGATATCTACGGATCAAATCGTGTGTGCCAATCCCCGTAGCTTTTCGCAGCTTATCACGTCCTTCCTCGCCTCTGAGAGCCTAGGCATTCCCCATACGCCCTTATTTTGCTTATGTGCTTACAATTCTTTCGAATCGTACTTTCTATAAAATTTTTATTAAATAATAATATTAAATTACTATCTAACTGTATTTGTCGTTACAATATGTCAATGATCGTTTTGGACCGTAGTCCTAGTGGAGAATATCGGAGTCGAACCGATGACCTCCTGCGTGCAAGGCAGGCGCTCTAGCCAGCTGAGCTAATCCCCCGTTTTTATCGGTCAACAGCTAACAGTTTACGGTTAACAGTAACTTTCAACGGTTTAACTAACCTCTAGAATTTCCTTTGTAATACTTAGTAGTCCCGGGCAGACTCGAACTGCCGACCCCTACATTATCAGTGTAGTACTCTAACCAGCTGAGCTACGAGACTCTGTATATTACTTATTTTATATTTGAACAAACAGCGAGAGTAAATAAACCAACCTCTTTTTTTCTCTAGAAAGGAGGTGTTCCAGCCGCACCTTCCGGTACGGCTACCTTGTTACGACTTAGCCCTAGTTACCAGTTTTACCCTAGGCAGCTCCTTGCGGCGACCGACTTCAGGTACCCCCGGCTTCCATGGCTTGACGGGCGGTGTGTACAAGGCCCGGGAACGTATTCACCGGATCATGGCTGATATCCGATTACTAGCGATTCCAGCTTCATGGAGTCGAGTTGCAGACTCCAATCCGAACTGAGACCAGTTTTTGAGATTCGCATCCAGTTGCCTGGTAGCTGCTTTCTGTACTGGCCATTGTAGCACGTGTGTAGCCCAGGACGTAAGGGCCGTGATGATTTGACGTCATCCCCACCTTCCTCGCGGTTTGCACCGGCAGTCTTGTTAGAGTTCCCGGCATGACCCGCTGGCAACTAACAATAGGGGTTGCGCTCGTTATAGGACTTAACCTGACACCTCACGGCACGAGCTGACGACAACCATGCAGCACCTTGTAAATTGCCCGAAGGAAAGTCTATCTCTAAACCTGTCAATCTACATTTAAGCCCTGGTAAGGTTCCTCGCGTATCATCGAATTAAACCACATGCTCCACCGCTTGTGCGGGCCCCCGTCAATTCCTTTGAGTTTCATTCTTGCGAACGTACTCCCCAGGTGGGATACTTATCACTTTCGCTTAGCCACTCAGTCCGAAAACCGAACAGCTAGTATCCATCGTTTACGGCGTGGACTACCAGGGTATCTAATCCTGTTCGCTACCCACGCTTTCGTTCATCAGCGTCAATAAGTATGTAGTAATCTGCCTTCGCAATTGGTATTCCATGTAATATCTAAGCATTTCACCGCTACACTACATATTCTAATTACTTCCATACTATTCAAGTCTAGCAGTATCAACGGCAATTTTACAGTTAAGCTGTAAGATTTCACCACTGACTTACTAAACCGCCTACGAACCCTTTAAACCCAATAATTCCGGATAACGCTCGGATCCTCCGTATTACCGCGGCTGCTGGCACGGAGTTAGCCGATCCTTATTCTTACGGTACCGTCAAATATCTACACGTAGATACATTTCTTCCCGTACAAAAGCAGTTTACAATCCATAGGACCGTCATCCTGCACGCGGCATGGCTGGTTCAGAGTTGCCTCCATTGACCAATATTCCTCACTGCTGCCTCCCGTAGGAGTCTGGTCCGTGTCTCAGTACCAGTGTGGGGGATCTCCCTCTCAGGACCCCTAATCATCGTCGCCTTGGTATGCCGTTACCACACCAACTAGCTAATGATACGCATGCCCATCTTTCACCGATAAATCTTTATTAATCAAATGATGCCATCCAATTAAACCATGAAGCATTAATCCGAATTTCTCCGGGCTATTCCTCTGTGAAAGGTAGGTTGCATACGCGTTACTCACCCATCCGCCGGTCTCTAGAAAGCAAGCTCTCTATACCCCTCGACTTGCATGTGTTAGGCCTGCCGCTAGCGTTCATCCTGAGCCAGGATCAAACTCTTCATCGTATATTTTTAATATTGTAAAAAGTTAGCTAGTTTATTCGTGATCCTAAAATCACCTTACTCTCTTTATTTTGTATGCTGTTGTCCAATATGTCTATGATCGTGTTTCAATCTCGCTACTACTTGATTTTCGAAGCGAGTGCAAAAGTAATCAACTTTTTCGATTTGACAAAAAAAAATTTGATTTTTTTTCTGTATCCCTCGTCAACCAGTCGGTTACTAAAGCGAGTGCAAAAGTAAAAACTTTATTTGAACTGGCAAAACTTTTTGAGAAAAAATTTTTCTTCCCTTTTTGCCAATCCTCAGTGTTTACTGAAGCGGACTGCAAAGATAAGACTCTTTATTTCATTAATCCAAATTTATTTTTTAAAAATATTTCTGAACTAATCTGTCGTCTTTTCCTCTGCTTTTCTATGAACGTCTGCTTGTTTAATGCGGATGCAAAAGTAGCACCTTTTTTGCCACTTCCAAATTATTTGTTGCTTTTTTTGCAATGATTTTACACCTTTATTCGCAACTCGCTATTATGCTACCTTTTACAGCTGAAACTTTTTTTAGGCGTTTACTGTATTTTTACCTCTAAACAGTCTCAACTACCAATCTTGAACCAAAACGATGCTTTATCTCTTTTTTGAGCACTTTTCAAGGAATTTTGGTTTTGTATTCATTTTCAAACATTTAGCTTTTTTTAGCTCCCATACCTATATAGAGGAGAAAAGAAAAATAATGCTAAAATCGGGGTACAACTCGCTGAATAGCTAAAAAAAAAGTGTTCGTGTTCTACTTTATATAGGGTTCAGTTGAAGTTTAGTTTAAGGGTACTTTGACTAAAATCGACTTTCAGTGGACTTTCCTTGGACATTCCCTCGACAAAAACACCCTTTTTCCTAGGATACTCCAAGGAAAGTCGAAGAACTCTCGAGCTAAATGAACAGGCACCTAAAAAGAACCTAAAGAGAAACCCTTTGTTTTTAATCAGAAAAAAGAAGGCTGCTGTAAAAATAAAGGAAAAGGAGGGGTTTATCTCTCCTATATATAAGGAGAAAAAAAAGGAGAGCCTAAGCTCTCCTTTTTATACAAAAACAATATACTATTGTCTTATTTCTTTACAATGCGTTCTGTTTTATCAACGCCATTGCCTTTTATCTTTACAAAATAGGTCCCTGAAGACAACCCTTTCATATCTAACTCCACTTGGTTTGAAGTAAGTGTTGGTACATTTTTAACCAAACGTCCTGTCATATCAAAAACTTGAATAGACATCCCTTGCACCTGAATCTCTTCCGGAATTGTTACATTCAACTGATCCACTACAGGATTAGGCCAAATAGAGAAAGACAAATCGTTCAATTCAAACTCCTCCGTGGATAGATTATTGAAATCATTGCGACTCATAATGATAGAAAATTCTTGATTTCCACCGTTCAACGTTCCTTTATGCGTTACTTTAACCGTATAAATTCCCGCTTCAGCTCCTTCAATTTCTATTTTCTCAACATTATCTACATTATTATCTCCTTTTTGAGCGACTAGATTATTAAAATCTTTATTTAATCTCCATGGAAAATATTCTACTCCGTCTTTAAAAACGCGCAAATCTAAATCATTCACTAAAGAAGGATTGTTCTTTGCGTACGTTTCATTTGAATTATTAGCCACATAAACACCCTCCGGATCCGTCCAAGCCATTGTAACAATAATATTGATTCCTCCTTCACCTACAGAGAATTGTTTTTCAAATGTTGCTCCTTGTGCTAAAACATTTTCTTCTAGAACAACTCCACTAACTTTGCTTCCTTCTAGAACTTGAACACCTCCTTTAGCGTTAATCAATCCCCATCCAAATTTATGATCAGGACCTGGAGCATCACCAGCTTCATCCGCAGTATGCACCATTAATGCGCGGATCGTTGCCGATTTAAATGCCTCGTTATTCTTTTCCATTGCCCATTGTTGCCATAAAGCAATTACACCAGTAACAGCAGGTGCTGCCATAGATGTTCCACTTGAATTTGAGTACAAATTATTTCTAGGTGCACCATTTATAGGTGTTGGCAATTGATAATTACTTGAAAGCACTGAAACTCCTTTCGCTGAGATATCAGGTTTAATACGAAAATCATTCGTAGGGCCAAAATTACTAAACACAGACATTCTTACACTATTAGGCCCTGTATAACTTGCTACTTGTTCAACTGCAGCAACAACAATTGCATTTTTAGAAACAGCTGTGCCTGTCAACAAGTCATTCCCTCCTTTACCTGGATTGATAATTCGATAATCATCTCTATCATTTCCTGCTGCCACAACAGGTTGATAGTATTTAAATTGAAAGATGACTTTATCAAAATCTACACTCTTTCTATCATACGTACCAAAATCCAAAACTGCTAACATTGCATTTCCGTTATCGTCAACTGCAGGGTATCCATACGAGTGATTCGACACCAACAAAGCATCTTGCTGAGCAGCACGACGCATATATTCCGTATCTCTATCCCAATCATAACTAATGATACGCGCTGCAGGCGCCATTCCTCTTGCCGAAGCATTTGTTCCTTTAGCCGCAATAGTTCCCGACACGTGCGTAGCATGTGAACGTCCACGTTCAAAAGCAATTTTTTCATCATTACTAGCTGTCCCTAGATTCAGCAATGGTTTTCTCAATGTCATACGACTCCCCCCTGCTGCTGCTTGAAACTCCACATGTGTATCTAAAGCAGGTTGACCATCCCATACTCCAACAAGCATCCCTGTTCCATCCAGGTTTAAACCTAGGCTTCCCCCTGGCGCTACATCATCTACCCTTGCTGTTCTTCTACTCCCTGCATTACTCGTTGCGTAGTAAATATAAGTGCCATTTTCGTTAATTCGCTGAAGAGAAAACACCCTACCATCTTTCATCACTCCTGAAATTGGCTTATTGTTTTCTTTGGCCATTTTATAAGCAAACTCCTTTTCTTGGATTCTCTCTTTTTCTAAAGCCTCCAATTCTTCTACATTAACTTTATCATACGTAGAAATAATCTTTTTGCGAATCTCTCCGGTTTGTGCACTCACGCTCACTCCCCACAGAGAAAATAAGCTGAATAGCAACAAGGTATTTTTTTTCATAAACTCTGAATTTTGGTTGTTTCCATTTTTAGGTGCGGAAAGTTAAGCATAAAACAAATAATAATGCTAATTTTAACTAAAATAGATTTTTAACTAAACTTAGCTCGAAAAAAGATATACAATTCTCAACATATAAGAAACAAAACACCCATACCCTCAAACAAAATACAAAACTAATAACATATAAACAAAAAAGGTTCGATTGAAATACAATCGAACCTTTTTTATACATTTCTTATGACAAAGAATAAAATTATAGCTAGTACAAACAACAAGGCAAACTTAGTTGTGAATCCAAATTGTCGTACAAATTCTTTATTTTTCAGGAGATAACTTTCGACAAACAATACATAAATATAAGCAATTACACTTAGATACAAATATATTAGCTGGTTATAATAGAAAGCCGCTATAAATTTCCCTTTGATAATAGCATCAATTGCTCGTTGTCCACCACATCCCGGACAATCTAGTCCAGTAAAATCTTTAATCGTGCAAGTAACAAGAATGGGAAAATAACGCATCCCTATTACTATACCCCATCCTATTGTTAAGGGTAGGATTAGATACAAAAGGACTCGATACAAGATCCGCATATCAAATCAATTACATTCCAGCAGCTTGTCCTTGTCTGTATGCTTCTTCAATAATTTCTTTGTAAGCATCCCATCCTCCGACTTGTTGGATACCGATCCAGATGTATATTATACTAAGAACAACCATTCCCAATACAACAAAGCTAAGAATTTTGGCTGTTTTAGCAGCTCTAATAGCACCTTGGTAGTCTCCTCTTTCATACTTTTGACCTGATTGAGCCGACATAACAATAGCTACGATACCAAGTATTAAACCCAAACAAGTACAAAAACCTAAAATCGTTGATACAATCGACAAAGCTATATAGCTATTCGGTTTCTCTGGTTTTTGGTTATGCGCTTGATTTACTGCAGTATCAAACTGCTGATTAAAACGATTCTGATCCATTTCTTAAAATTTTAACGCAATATACTACTTTTTTACCCTTACTAAACAAATTGTTTAATGTACTGTTCTAATTTTTCTTGATAAGCTATTTGAGCATGCTCAACAAGGGTATCCACATCTTCAATAGTAAGAATTGGTTTTAATTTTGCATCACTACGCAGCCAATCCAAGTATTCTGAATAAAATTCAGCGGGAGTAAATTCTCCTTCTTCTTCTAAGACTTCTTTATCTTGGAAATAAAATTCATCTTCATACACTACAGCCTCAACGTCATACGCAGCTATTTGCAATAATTCTTGAATGTTTTTAGCTACGACAAAAACCCCTCCTTCATCTCCAAACGCAACGATTGGAGCTTGGGTTAAGTCGTCAATTTCTTTGTTATTAATCCAAAAAGCATAAATACTTCCTGTGCTATTTGCTTCTGCAAATGGAATAAATGCTTTCAGAAATTCTTCTTCTGTTGAAAAACTTTCAATCAAAGAAGCTTCTTCTGTCATTAAATAAATAGCATTTGAATAATAAGATGGGATGTTTTCTGATACTTGAAACTCTAATAAGTTCATTAATTCCTTTGGAATTTTGTATCCTTTAAATAATGCAGTAAATTCTTGTTTTACCATTGTACTGTTCATTTTCGCCTTGGATATAGGCTCAATTTTCAAATTAAATTAAACTATACAGGATTTGCCCCTTGTTTTAGGCTCCTGTTTGATTGAATAAAGATAAAATTTTTTCTTTTACAAAAAACAATTCTATAAATATTCTTATTTTTTTCTTTTATCATGCTATAAAATTATGATTTTCAATTAAAAAAACCGACTTCTTCTTTATTTATAGCGCGAAATAAGTCCTTTATCTAATCTTTTATTCTCCCCTTTCTATTGAGGTATTTTGAATTCCATGCGTAATTCTATTACTTTTGGAGCCTAATACCAGCCGAATGCAAACAACTCAAACAATATACTTAGCCTCAGCTATGATAACAAATACTAGTGGAGCGCTTTTAACGGTTCGAAAAAAAGGATCTATTTACTATATGATGGCGGGGGGAAAAATTGAGAAGGAAGAAACACCTTTAGAAGCCCTAATTCGAGAATTACACGAAGAACTAGGCCTAGTAATAGCTCCTAGTACAGTTACTTACTTGGGTATTCATCAAACGCAGGCGGTCAATGAGGCAAACACTTGGGTACACGCTACTATTTTCCATCTAATCCTCCCCGAAACTCCTATTGTTCCGCATGCAGAATTAGAAGAAGTAAAATGGCTAACCTACGAGAACTATCAACAAGTTCCTCTGGCTCATCTCTTAGAAGAATTCACCCTCCCCCTCTGGTTAAAAAACAAAAAATCCCAGTAGCAACTGAGATTTTCTTATTTTTTATCCTTGTTTTTTCACATATTTAGTAAGAATAACGATCATTTGCCCGTCAACTTTACCTTCTATATACTCTACATTATTTGGATCTAATCGGATGTTGCGAACTGCTGTACCTATTTTAGCATTTAAAGAAGAGCCTTTTACATCTAGGTCCTTAATTAAGGTAACACTATCACCTGCAGATAGAATATTTCCATTGCTATCCTTGTGCAATTCTACCGATCCATCACCTGTATGATCTCCAGTTGCCTTAGCAAATTCCATCAATTCATCGTCTAAGTACATCATTTCTAAATTATCTGCTGCCCAGCTTTCTTGTCTAAAGCGATTTAACATACGCCAAGCCACTACTTGTACAGCAGGCACTTCACTCCACATTGATGTGGTTAGACATTGCCAATGGTTGCTATCAAGCTCTTGTTTTTTTTCAATTTGATCCGAACAAGTTTCACAAATATAAATTTCTTTATCTGCCTCATTAGCAGCCACAGGGGGAACTTCATAAACCTTTAGTTGTCCTGTAGATTCACATAGTTCACATTTATTTCCACTTCTGTCTTTTAACTCCGCTTCCGTTTTCATAATACTTTATAGAATATAATTTAAAGGTGCAAATATAACTTTAAAAATCTATTTATAAAAAACAATAAAACTCCTTTATATTAAAAACAAATACACCATAATGCCTCTAATTTGATAATAGTGATGAGATGTTGTTTGTTGTTTGTTGCATTGTTTCTTACCGTATGTCAGTTCAAAATCCCTATTTCAATATTCTATCAAAAGGTTTAACTTTACTCCATAACAACACATTTCTATAGTACTATGAAAACAGATATTGAAATCGCAAGAGCGCGTGAATTAAAAAACATTTACGAAATTGCTAAAAATATCCAATTACCAGAGGAGTATGTTATTCCTTATGGAAAAAACATGGCGAAAGTTCAACTAGAAGCTCAGCAACAAGAGCAGCAAAAGCGATCTAATTTAATTTTAGTCACCTCTATTACACCAACCAAAGCGGGAATTGGAAAGACCACTGTTTCTATTGGTTTAGCATTGGGGTTAAACAAAATTGGCAAAAACGCGGTTGTAGCGTTAAGAGAGCCTTCGCTAGGTCCGTGTTTCGGGATGAAAGGGGGTGCCGCTGGTGGAGGTTATGCGCAAGTTCTTCCCATGGAAAACATCAACCTTCACTTTACGGGAGATTTTCATGCTATTACCTCAGCACATAATACGTTGAGTGCTTTATTAGACAACTATATGTATCAAAATAGAGCCGAAGCAAATGGTATTAAAGAAATTTTGTGGAAACGCGTTTTGGATGTCAACGATCGCAGTTTGCGTTATATCACCACAGGATTAAGAGGAAATGCCAATGGTGTACCTCAAGAAAGTGGCTTTGATATTACACCTGCTTCAGAGATTATGGCAATTATGTGTTTGGCTACAGATATTGATGATCTGCGCAGACGCATTGAGAACATCCTTTTGGGGTATCGTTATGATGGAAGTTCCTTTACGGTAAAAGACTTAGGCGTAGCGGGAGCTATTGCGGTTTTATTGAAAGACGCCTTGAATCCAAACTTAGTTCAAACGACAGAAAATACAGCTGCTTTTATACACGGGGGTCCATTTGCTAATATAGCACATGGTTGTAACTCTGTAATTGCTACAAAAATGGCGATGAGTTATGGTGATTATGTCATAACGGAAGCCGGATTCGGTGCAGATTTAGGTGCAGAAAAATTCTTTGACATCAAATGTAGAAAATCGGGCTTAGCACCGAAGTTGACCGTTGTTGTAGCAACTGCTCAGGGCTTAAAGATGCACGGGGGTGTTGCTCTAGAAAACATCAAAGAACAAAATATAGAAGGAATTAAAAAGGGATTGGAAAACTTAGAAAAACACGTAAGTAATTTACAATCCTTTGGTCAAAGCATTGTCGTAGCGTTTAATAAATATGCGACCGATAGTGCGGAGGAAATTCAATTGGTCGAAAATTACTGTCGTGCTAATGGTTTGGGCTTTGCAATAAACAATGCTTTTGTTGAAGGAGGAACTGGAGCGATTGCTCTAGCAAATGAGGTCGTACAGATGATTGAGAACAAACCAAGTCAAACGTTGCAGTTTCCTTATTCTGACGACATGACAATTGCGGATAAGGTAAAAGCGGTTGCAACTAAAATATATGGAGCCTCCGCAGTGACTTTTAGTCCAATCGCTCAGAAAAAATTAAATCAGATTAAAGCTACTGCTATGGATCAATTCCCTGTATGTATTGCAAAAACACAGTATTCTTTTTCTGCAGATGCCAATGCTTATGGCGTTGCGAAAGATTTTACCCTTGCCATCAACGATATCGTTATCAATAACGGAGCGGAATTCATCGTGGCTATTGCCGGGGATATTATGCGTATGCCTGGACTGCCAAAAGTACCACAAGCTACAAAAATCGATTTAATAGATGGTTTAGTGGAAGGATTAAGCTAATCTACAAACTTACACAACAGATAAAAAAAGCGAAAAATTAATTTTTTTCGCTTTTTTTATACTCAATTAACCCAGTTATCCGCTCTTCCTCCTTTGTTCTTTTTATACCTTTGGGGCATCAAACGAATTTCTAACTTCTAATTCAGACAAATGTCTAAACATATAGCTCGAATAGCCGTTACGGTTCTATTCTTCTTTTTTGGTGGTATATCTGCCTCTTGGGCCTCTCGAATTCCGACAATTAAAGAATATTTTGGCGTTAATGACTCGGCTTGGGGATTTGTCTTGTTGTATATTTCCATTGGAACACTAATTTCTTTACCCTTTGCGGGTTCTATCATTGCAAAAATGGGAAGCAAACGATCTACTTTGTATTTTTTACTTTCCTATTTCATTCTATTGATTGGCATTGGCTATTGGGATATGCTATGGCAACTAAAAATCAATCTCGTTTTATTTGGCGTATGCAGTAACCTGACCAATATTTCGATTAATACACAAGCTATTACTGTTTCCAAGCGGTACAAAGGGCAGATTATTGGGTCCCTACACGGTACATGGAGTATTGGTGGTTTTGCAGCTTCTTGGTTAGGAGCCGAAATGATTAGCAGTTATGTTCCTCCTCTGGAACACTTTATTTACTTTTCTAGTATAGGCATGGTAGCTTCACTTTTGATGTTTCGCTTTTTAGTACAGGACGAAGGAGCAACCGAAAAAACAAAGGAAAAACAAAGTTGGCAATGGCCTGATAAAAACTTAGCTATTTTAGGTTTATTAGCCTTTTTCTCTATGGTTACAGAAGGAACGATGACCGATTGGTCTAGTGAATACATGAAACACATTGCACTAGCGCCTATTGAATTGGTTGGTTATGGTTTAACTGCTTATATGTTTACCATGGCAAGTGGCCGTTTTATATCTGACTATACCGTTCGCAAATACGGAGAACGCAAAACACTATCTGTCTGTGGTTTACTCATCTTCCTAGGGTTGGGAACTGCGGTCTTATTTCCCAATGTTTACACCACTATACTATCTTTTATGGTTGTTGGTTTTGGCGTTTCCGCGGTAGTGCCTATGGTCTACCATTTAGCGGGAAATAGCCGCACAATGCCTCCTCAGCAGGCGTTAACTTTGGTCACAAGTATTGGATTTATTGGGTTCTTTTTAGGTCCACCCGTTATTGGTTTTATTGCACAACAAGCCTCTTTACAAACAGCCTTTGCTATCATTGCAGTTATGGGGTTGTCCATTACTTTTTTAAATCGCTTTATTCGACTAGACGTTTCGAACTAAATTTATATATTCTCTAACAATTGAATCACTAATCGCCACTCAATTGTTCATTTTTATTTTTATATTTGATCATATTTTAAACTATTATTAATGTTTACATTTTTGCAAGCTTCACCAGATGCAATTACTACTGCTGTCACTGATTTAAACGAAGTAGTAACTCAAGAAAGTCAAATTTCTGCCTTAGATTTTGTTATGAAAGGAGGAGTCTTTATGATTCCAATTATTCTTTTATTTATCTATACCATTTATCTTTCCATTGAAAGGTATTTGTATATCCGCAAACAAACAAAATACGACTCAACCGCATTACCTAGTACCCTAACATTGTTAGAAAAAGGTCAGATGGATTCTGTAGAGTTAACACTTTCTCGAGATAACAACTCTTATTCTAAAGTAATTTTAGAGGGAACTCGTTCTATAGGAAGACCGATTACTGAAATTGAGGGTAATATGGAACGACTAGCGACTATTGAAATTGGAAAAATGGAGAAAAAGATGAGCCACCTTGGATTGATTGCAGGTATTGCTCCAACTTTAGGTTTCGTTGGAACAATCTTAGGAGTAATCCGCATTTTCTACAACATTAGTATTTCGGAAGATATTAGTATTGCTAATATTTCTGGAGGACTTTATGAAAAAATGATTAGTAGTGGATCTGGTTTAGTTGTGGGTATTATAGCGTATGCAGCATATCACTTATTGAATACGTCTATTGATAATTATTTGTTGAACACCCAACAAACAATTTTAGATTTTATTAATGCAATACAACGACCAAATGGCAATCAAAAGAAATAAACGTTTTAAAGCGGAAATCGCCACTTCCTCTTTAAGTGACATTATGTTCTTCTTGCTTTTATTCTTTCTTATTTTATCGACGTTAGCCAATCCCAATGTCATAAAAATGATGCTTCCGAAAGCGGCATCGAATGAAAAGACGAACAAACAGCATTTGACCATTTCGGTTACTGAGGATAAGCGTTTTTTCATCAATAAAACGGAAGTCCCTTATGAAGCGTTAGAACAAACGTTATTAGCGGAATTAGGAGGAAATACAGATCAATCTGTTGTAATCCGAATTCCATTTAATTCACAGATACAAGAACTAGTAGATGTCTTACAAATTGGAGTTAAAAACAACATCAAATTTGTAATTGCTACACAAAAGCAATAAAAAAAAGGAGCGAAAAATCGCTCCTTTTTTTTATTGTTTTAATTCAGCTTAAACTGATAGACTATTTTTCCTACTTGTTTGGCAGGTGCCTTATCATTGGCTTGCCATTTGGTTTGCAAGGCTGCAATTTTAGCTTGTTCTAATAAACAGTTTGCTGTATTGGTTGTTCCTTTTACTCCCGCTCTGGCTTCTACTGTATTTCCTACTTGATCTACCCAAACTTCAACAACAACAGTTCCGATTTCATTACAAGTGTATTTTGGAATTGCTTTGACTGTTGCACTTCTTCCATCTAAGGAATAACCAATTCCATCACCTCTTCCATCACCATGTCCGTTACCGACTCCTCCTCCAGATCCACTGCCAATTCCAGTACCTGTTCCACTTCCCATACCGCTTCCACTTCCCGTTCCGTTTCCAGTTCCTGTTCCGTAATATCCTCCATTGGTAGATAAACCTCCTTTTCCACTTCCTGTTGTTCCGCCGCCGCCAGACCCTGTTCCTCCATTCATAAAGCTGCTAATTGCGTCTTTTGTCGTATTGGAAACATCTTGTTTCGCTTGTGCTGGTGTAGTTGCTTTTTTCTCCGTCGTTTCTACTTTCTTCTCCGTCGTTTTCTTTGCAACATGATCCAATTGCTTTTCAACAACGGGCTTGGTTTTCTTCGTTTCGTCTTTTTTATTTACAACAACTGTAGTTTCTTCTCCTTTATCATAAGCCAAGACCTCCTTGTCTTCTATGGGTTCTGCTTTTGCAATTTGTTGTTGTTCTTCCACGACTTCTACAGGTTTTGAAGAAGTCGTCAAATGATCGCCCGGTGTTCCTTCTAAGGAAATAGCAACGCCATCTCCTCCACCTCCGCCCCCACCAAAACTGGTATAGGACGTGTGACTATCCATAAATTTGATAAAGAATAAAAGAAGGAAAAATAAAAGGGTAATGCCCAATGTAATAACGATTGACGTTTTTTCCTCTTTTGTATATTTTACATTCATATCAACTATTCGATGCTATTAATTCGTTCATTTGTTCTAACAAATGTACTTATTTTTTTGATTCTACTCTTTTTCTTCACTTCTTTTTAAGAAGTCAATACTCTACTTCCTTTTTCTTCGTCTTTGACAATAGACAACGATAGGGGGATTCGCTCTTGTAATTCATCTACATGGGAGATAATACCGACAATGCGATTCTCTTTGTGTAAGCTACTCAACGTTTCAAATACAATGTTAACAGATTCTGCATCTTGTGTTCCGAATCCCTCATCTATAAAGAAGAAGTTCTTATTGGATTTGGATAAACTCTGTACGCTTTCTGCCAAAGCAAGTGCTAGGGATAAAGACACTTGAAAACTTTGTCCTCCAGATAATGTCTTTACACTTCGCGCTTTTCCGTTGTTCAAATAATCAATGATTTCAAATTCGTTACTTTCATTTAACTGCAAACTCAGTTGATTATGAGTCAAACGATGGAAGCGTTGATTGGCAATATCACACAAATTAATCAAATAGATACTTGACACATAGTTGACAAATCCCGCACCTTTAAACATATTGTCCAGAAGATTGATATTTTTCAATCGCTTTTCAACTTGAGCAAACTGATCTAACAAGGTTTCTTTTTCTTTATAGTCTTGTTCTAAACGCTCTATTTCACCTGCTACTTTTGCTACTAAGGTTGTTTGTTCCTTCACTTGTTGTTCTAATGCTGTGACCGTTAGTTCCATTTGCTGAAAGTGAGGCAAATCAAAAGCAATAGATTCGAGTTTTTTCGATAATTGCTGTACTTGATTGCGCAATACTTCTATTTTCAACATAAAGGCTTGAATACTTGCACGCGTCTCTTCTACTGCTATATTTTTAGCTAAAACTACCTCAACTTCTTGAACAGACTCAAATTGAAATACTTCCAATCCTTGCTTAACGCCTAAATCAATATGTTGAAGTGAAGCTGTCAACTCTTCTTGTATGGTTTGTATATTCTTCAACTCTGTTTCTAAAGAAGCAAGAATAGGTACCAACTGTTGCAAGAGCTGTGCTTGTGATTTATACGCTTGCTCTACCTCAACAATGTGTTGTTCTTTTGCCTTAATTTCCAGCTCTAATATTTCTTTTTTTACAACTATTTTTTCACTCAATTTAATCAAGCGTATTTGTTGTTCTTTGGCGTCAATTTCCGCTTCTAATCTCGCCTGTTTTAATTCAATATCGGCTAATGCTTCTGCGTATTTTTCTAAATTATTTCGAACAACATCGACTTCTTTTATGGTTTGTTGCTGTTGATTCTCGGCTTTTTCTATCGCTTGATTGACTTGTACCGCTTGTTGTTTCAACTGCTCGAGTTGTGCTTTATTTCCGCTTTCAATTTCATTCCAACAATAAGCTGCTTGATGTCTGATTAGCTCCTCTTGCTTTTCTTTTCGATGATTTACAGCTTCGCTATCTTGAATTTCAAGCAAATGCTTTTTATCGAGCAAAGCTTGAATTTCTCTTTCTTTTCGATTTAATATCTGTTCATCGTCTTGAATTTTTTCAAGCTTCATTTCTAAGTCTTGCATTGATTTGGACACATCTTCTCCCTCTAAAATAGCGGGATGCTCTAATGCACCACATAACGGACAAGCTTCACCATCATGTAAAGCGGAAGCGTAATGCGACAATTGTTGAGAAACGCGTAGCTGATTGAGCTCCTTCGTTACTAACAAATGTAATTGTTGATTTACTGTGCGCTGTTTCGCTATTCTCTCTCTCCACTCTTCTTCTGTAGTAAATTCAAATTGCTCTAGTGTTTGAACTAAACGCTGAATTTCCTGTTGCAGCTGCTTTTGTTTGTCTGCCCATTCACCTGCTGCTTTTTCTAAGTATTCAAAATCGGTAAACCACTTATCCAACGCGATTAAACGCATGGGATCAACGCGGTTTTCCTTTAATTGTTTCAGTTGTTTTTCTCCAGCAAGAAGCAGGATTTGCTTTTGCTCTAATTCCTTTTTGGTTGCTACAACGACTTCTTGTCCTTTTACCAAGCGTTCTGTCAATGTCTTCTTCGTTACCTCAGTTTCCTGAATAGCCTGAACCAATTGCAGTTCTGCTAACTCTGTTCGCTCTCTTTCAAGAGATTCGTACTGTTTTTCAAGAGTTGTAAACGTTTCTTTGACCTGAATATACTGGTTTTGCTTGGTTTGAAATTCTCCTAGCTTTACTTGGTAATTCGCGGTTTTCTCGTTGAGTTTTAGCGTTGTTTGCTGTTTTTCGACTAGCAATGAACGAAAAACTTTCTCTACTTTTTCGTACTGTAGCAACGCTAGTTCTTGTGCTTTTACCTCTCCTTCTTTTTGTTCTAATTCGCGTAAGGTAGTACGACTTTCTTCCAAAGCCTCAAAATCGAGTTTAACGGCTTTTAGCTGTTGGTAACGCTCTTGTTCTTGCTTAAAGACAAGTGTCATTTGTTTTAACTGCTGCTCTTGTTTTTGGTGTTGTACCTTAACTTCGTCTATTTGTTCTTTGGTCAAGGTAGTAAAACGCTGCAATTGACCTTGCAAATGATCGTACTTTTGACGGGTTTCACTATATAGTGCTTTGGTTTTTCCCGTTAAATCAAAACGATCCAACCCAAAGATTTCCTGCATCATTTTGGTTCGATCTTTACCTCCCAATTCAATAAATTCCTTGAATTTTCCCTGTGGAATAATAATGGTGCGTTTGAAATTTTCATAACTCAAGCCAATTACCTCTTCTACATTTAAATCGGGCAAGGGAATCCATTGTTCTTCCTTCCATTGATACAATACGGCATCTCCTCGCTTGACGTCGTCAAAACGTTTGGAATTACGTTTAAATTCTCTGTAAATGCGGTATTTTTTTTCTTTAAAATTAAAAAACTCAAAATCAATACTCATGCGGTCTGACTTTAAGTTCATCATATTGTAGGCGCGATTATCTCGAGCATTTAATCGTTCACTCTCACCGTATAATCCAAAAGAAATGGCTTCTAAAATTGACGATTTACCTGATCCTACTTTACCGAAAATTCCAAACAGCCCAGCTTGAATCAATTGGGTAAAATCAATGACTTGCTTTTCTTGGTAGGAATAAAAACCTTCTAGCGTTAATGTAATGGGTATCATGGTCAATCTTAATTTATAATTTCGTTGAACAAATCCATAATTTCTCCATTGGGATCTTGTCCATTGTTCTTCTGTTTAAAATAATCTGCAAATAGCCCCTGAATATCTTGTTCAAGGTTGACTTGTTTTCTTTTATTCAAATCCGCTTGATCCGTTAAATTCACCACGGGAATAATGGTAATAATACCGTCATGTGCTTGGTGAATTCGCTTGATATCATCTGCTTTTAAAAAAGTATCACTCACAAGTGTCAACTCTACTAAATGATGTTGATGTTGTTGTAACCAATCAACGGCATCGTCAACGGAGTTAAATTTCTTTCGCGTTAAGGGACGTCCTTTTTGCAAGGGAATTTTCTCGTAGGTTGCAGGTACATTGGGTTCTACCTCAACCATCATCACGTATTTTTCCTGCCCTGCTTCACTAAAGCTATAACACAACGGACTTCCTGAATAGACCACAGGACGATCTACTTCTCCAATTTGATGGGCACGGTGTAGATGGCCTAAAGCGGTATATTGAATTTGCTTGGGAATACTATCGCTGTAAATCAAATCGGCATTTCCTATTTTTAATGGTTTTTCTCCATCGGGTTCTTCGAGTTCTTCTCCTCCTTTTTTCATCATATACAGATGAGAAATTAAGAGGTTAACGCCTGCTGTATCGCAATACGCTGTAGCTAACGCTTGCCAGTTGCTTTCCAATACTTCATTTAAAGCGGTTGTTTTATCTGCTACATTTAATGCTTTTTTCAATCGCACTTCATTGGCATAAGGCGTGTGAATAATGCGAATCGGAAAAGGAAGATGAGCCAAAGTCAATTCCACAAAACCTTCTGCTGATTGCGTCAAGGTAAAGGCTTCATTTTCTTCCATGGGTTGTACAATCGTATTGGGTAATCCCACAAGTAAGATACCACAAGCGCGTGCCAAGGGATCTGGTGCATCAATGCGTTCTGGGCTATCGTGATTTCCTGCGATAGCAATAACGGGACGTTGACCATTGTGCGTCAAACGACGAAGGGTTTTGTAGAACAAATCTTCGGCTTCAATTGGAGGATTAAAAGTATCAAATAAATCTCCTGCAATAACAACAATATCCGCTTGTTGTACATCAGCAAGCTCACATATTTCATTCAATACTTCTTTTTGTTCTTCTATTCTTGAAAAATTGTCTAATCGCTTTCCCAAATGCCAATCTGCCGTATGTAGTATCTTAACTTTCATGCTTCCCTTTTGTTTACCTCTCAAAGATAAAAGTTATATTGGGGAATCGCTAGTTATTTTAGTTATGAGTTATCGGTTATGGGTTATGGGGTGAAAACACTTGGTTGAGACAAAACCGACACCAGTACAAGAATATTAAGCGTATAAAAAACACCTGCTTAACATTAAATAGTTAATTTCGTATAAAAATTAAAAAGATGAAAAAGATTGTACCTTTCGTACTTGCCCTGATCCTAGTTGTTTCTTGTCAAAACAAGAAAACCCTGGATCCCGTAGCTCTTGCAGTAGCCTATGATGAGATTAACATTGTTTACGACAAGATAAACAGCGCGTTAATCAATAAAGATGGAATCTTGTTATACGACAATTTAGATCAAGAGTCTATTGCATACTATGAAGAAATATTGACGGCTGTCAAAACAAAAAACATAGAAGGAACTTTAGTGGATCAAATGAATATTGCCAATGGTTTGCTCTTATTCAGTGATGCGGATTTACAGACCACGGATACCAAGAAATTGGTTGAAATTTTATTTTTAAACTCGGCCGTGGATGATAAAAAAATAGAGGTGCTTTCTAGTGCTGTACTGTCTGATTTAAAGATTGAGGAATACGAAGCTACAGGAATGATTTTTGGGATGCAACCCGCTCATTTTTTTAAAGAAGAGGGGCAATGGAAATACAGTATGCTTGACTCAAGAAGAATCTCAGAAACGGTACTGAGAGATGCACAAGAAGCAAATAACATGACAAATAAAGAATTCTTAATCATGCTATTATCCTCGAATGAATTTCAAACAAACCCCAACATCAAACGCGATTTCACAGCAGTTTTTAACCTCATACAGGAAGAAAGACAAATACGTGGAGATAAAGCCTAACTAAAATATACGGACGCACATAAAAAAAAAAACCGTTGTCTTAAACAAATTCACATTGTAAGACAACGGTTTTTTTTATACTGATGATTGACTCATCTACCCTATACTATAGCACATTGAGTTTGACTAGTCGTCTTCGTATATTTTTATAATCTCTACTTGTTCACCATTCTCCCACAGGGATTCTATCATCAAGGTTCCGGTTGAATGATAGTCTTTGACAATACCCTCTTTTTTTCCTTTGATAAAAGTAGCTTCAGTACTTAGATTGCCATTTTTAAAGTAGTCTTTGTACAAACCTTCTTTTAAGCCCTCATTCCAATTTGCTTCTTCTCTTATTTTTCCATCGTCAAAATACCCAATAAAAAAACCTTGTTTCTTTCCCTTTATAAAAAGGCCTTTCTCATAAAGTTGTCCATTTTCATAAAATGCTTGATGCAATCCGTCTTCTTTTCCTTCTTTAAATGGGGTCTCAACCGCTAAATCCCCATTGGGATAATATTCTTTAAAAACCCCTATTTGCAATCCCTTACTCCAATGGGAGTGTTTTCTCACTTGTCCATCTTCATAATAAACAAAGGCTTCTCCCTCTTTCTTTCCGTCTTTCAACTTTCGCTCTTCCCATACTTGTCCATTTTCAAAATAGGAGGTAAAAAAACGATCGAGTTTTCCCTCTTGTAAGTAAGCTTCTTCTTTTAAAGCGCCGTTTTCATCATATTGTTTAACAATCCCCGTATAAGGAGTTAGTTGATTCAGTTCGGAATACACTCCGGCTCTAAGCTCAAGTTGATTGAAATTAATTTCTCTTTCTTTACAGCTGAATAAGAAAAACGCAACTGCTACAATCAATAAGGTTCTTTTCATACTTGTTTTTATCAAGGGGCACATTATGTTGGAATTCATTTAAAAAAAGGCCGATGAATCATCAGCCTTTCTATTTTAGATACAAGCGAACAGCCTGTTCGCTATTCTCCTTAGATTTCACATCCATCAGGACCACATGAATTAGCATCTGTATTGCCTTTCATCTCAAATTGTGGTTGACTTTCTTGGTATGCCTGTGTAATGGCTTCTGCAAACGTGTCAATCGGTTGGGCACCTGAGATACCGTATTTTCGATCTACTACAAAGAAAGGAACTCCTGAAATTCCCAACGTTTGTGCTTCTTCAATATCGTTTTTCACTTCTTGTGTATGTGCATCACTGTTTAATAAAGTAACGACTTCCTCTTTATTCAAACCAATACTAGTCGCTAACTCCGTTAATACCTCAATTTCTCCTACGTTCTTTCCTTCTGTAAAGTGTGCCAAGAACAAGGCCTCTTCCATTTCATTCCCTTTGCCTTTACTTTGAGCAAAGTGAATTAAACGGTGTGCTCTAAAGGTATTTACTGGAATTGAAATATCTTGTCTAAATTCAATTCCAACGGCAGATCCTGCTTGTTGTAAGTGATTCATCATCCCTTCAATTTGCTCTTTCGGCATACCTTTTCTATTCACTAGATAATCAATCGTTGATTGAGAAGCTCCTTCTACAGGCAAAGTTGGATCCAACTGAAAACTCTTCCACTCTACTTCAATTTTATCTTTAAAAGGCAATTGTTCTAATGCGTTTTCAAAGTGTTTCTTTCCAACATAACAAAAAGGACACATCACATCTGACCATATTTCTACTTTCATATTTCTACTTTTTTAAATGAATTGTGGAGGATCTAGCTATCCTCCTATCTATCAAAGATACAACTTAAGAAGGGCTTGTCCCTATACATTTAACAGTTACCAAGAGGTTATCAGGACCAATTAGCCCAAAATAAAAGAATTACCTTACAAATTGCACATACTTTATTTAACACCCCTACCTATGTTAACATTTTTTTAATAATTTTAACCAACCAAAAAAGATTCTCTAATGAAACAACAGTACATCTTATTTCTTCTTGTTTTCACTTCGATCCTGTCTTATGGACAAATTCGAAAATCAGTTTATTTCATTGGTAATAGTTATACCTATTACAATGATTTACCCCTTTTAACGCAAAAAGTAGCACACTCAGCAGGTGATTTTCTTGATTTTGAACAAACTACAGCTGGAGGAGCTAGTTTACAAAATCATCTCTATAACGAAGTGGTGACAACAAAGATTAATAGCAAAGCTTGGGATTATGTAGTTTTACAAGAACAAAGTCAAAGACCTGCCTTGAACGACTCGTATACCTTTCCGTATGCTGCTGCATTAAACGAACGCATAAAAAATTCTTCTCCATGTGCTAAGACTTTATTTTATATGACTTGGGGGTACAAAACGGGTGATCCGTCCAACTGCAACGCAGGTTTAACCTATATGTGTACATATGAGGGTATGGATGATAAGATTTACGATTCCTATATGCGTTTAGCCTTGGAGAACCAAGCACATGTTTCACCTGTAGGCAACGTGTGGAGAAAAATACGCCAACAATACCCAGCTTATGAACTGTATGATCGCGACAATTCACATCCCTCCCCTCTAGGTTCAATGGTGGCCGCTTATACTTTTTACACCGTTATTTTCAAAAAAGACCCCACGCTAACTACTTTTAATGGAACCTTATCTGCTGAACAGGCACTTAATATTAAGCGCATTGTCAAAGAAACTGTTTACGATGATTTTGAAAAATGGTTTATTGGGGTTCACTACAACGAAGCGAAATACACCTATGAAATAACTGATTCTTCCACTATTCACTTTAGCAATATTACGCCCAATACACAGGCGGTTCATTGGGATTTTGGAGATGGAACAACTTCAACAGCGAACAATCCGATACACGCCTATGAGCAAACGGGGCAATTTACAGTTACACTTACCGTGACAAGTTGTAATGACACCTATTCTTATACAGAAACCGTGAACATTGAAACGTTAAGTACTACAAAATTTGATCAAAGTACGTTTGCTATTTATCCCAATCCAACTCGTGATTACCTCTTTGTTCAAACAGCTTTAGAGGCTAGCTTTTCGATTCATGATATGGCTGGAAAGAGAATCATTCCTACGGTAAATCAACAAGCTGGAGTGTACCAATTGGATGTTCGAACCTTAACAAAAGGTACTTATTTTGTGCAAATACAAACATCAAATAGTCAAGAACAATTTAAATTTGTAGTAAAATAATCAACTTATTTAAGGTAAAAAAACAAATCATTCAATTATTTTATCTAGATTTACAACTGTGTATAAATTAATTATTAATTCACCTTATACAATTTTTATACAACATCTATTTATTACCAACCCATCAATTTTATAGATTAAAGAAAAGGAAGCCCACGAGGCTTCCTTTTTTTATATTCATTTCTTTCTGGATAAAAAATCTAGTATTTGTATTTTCCGTATTTTTGTTAGAGCCTGTTTGCTGTTATTTTCAAACATTAACTTTTAAATCAATTAAAATGAGAAGATTAACAATTAGAAATATTGGACCAATTCAATCCGTTTGTATAGATTTAAAACGTATTAATGTTTTAATAGGTCTTCAGAGTTCAGGGAAGAGTACCATTAATAAAATAGCCTGTCATTGCTCTTGGGTAGAGAAAGAAATCTTACTTAAACAATCAGTTGAAGTTTTTGAACAAGGTTCCTATTTTTCAGATCAATTAATAGAATTTCACAAACTTGAAGGTTTTCTGAATGAATATTCTTTTATTGAATATGAAACAGACTTTATCTTTTTTAGTTATTCGCATCACAATCTTAGCTTTTCATTTCAATGGAAATTAACTAATTCAAATTTACAGTACAATAGAACCAAAACCTTATACATTCCAGCTGAACGCAATATTGTAGCTGTTATACCCAATTGGTTTGACATCAAACTAGACAACTCTAACTTGCGTAGTTTCATGTCTGCATGGCAGGAAGCAAGGAATTTCTATAACAAAAGCTCATTTCCTATCTTAGATTTAGGAGTTGTTTATCGCTATAATGAAGAAATAGACAGAGACGAATTAATTTTATCACGTGACAGTAGAAAAATATATTTCAGAAATGCTTCTAGTGGATTACAATCACTTATCCCATTGTATACCTTAATTAAGTATTACACATTTGATTTATTTTCAAAATACAATAAAACTGATTTCATCAAAAATCTAAGTACAGTAACCATCTTAGCTAGGGAATACAAACTTCATGAAGAGTCGTTAAAGAAAAAAGTTCAAGAAAACATAGATGTTGACCAAATAAAAAAACGGGTTTTAAATAAAATCACATCACAAGAAACTAGCTTAGATCATTTAGAAGAGGAAATTAATACTGAAATCAATAGAATTGTATCTAGTGATACGTTTTCAAACACTATTTTTGAAATTATGAGTTCGAAATTAGAAGGTTTTAGTCATACGGATTTAACTCCTCTAGAAAGAAAAGAATTAGAACAGGTCTATAAAACTAATACCGAACAGCAATGTAGTATCTTCTTGGAAGAACCAGAAGTCAATTTATTTCCTACGACTCAACGAGAACTTGTGAAGTATTTGGTCCAATCCACTTATCACAATGAGGAAGGAAGAATGCATAGTTTATTTATCACTACGCATAGTCCGTATATCCTGACTACACTGAATAATTTAATTTATGCATCTGATTGTGCAAAGAACAGTACAGATGTTCCAACCATTATAGCAGAAGATTATTGGGTAAACTTTGATGATGTAGGCGTGTGGTTTGTGAAAAATGGGACGATTGAATGCATCTTAGATCAAGAAGAAAGACAAATTGATGCTACTAAGATTGATGAAGTATCTCAGCTTTTAAACAATGAGTTTGACAACCTTTTAAATACACAGTATCATGAGGTTTAACCAACGCTATACCTCATTTATTTATTGTCAAGACAATCGTAGAACACTTGTCTTAGAAGAAACAAAAGGAGTGCAATATATTATATCCAATTCTACACCCTTAGACTATATTGTTTACAACGTAGATGGTGGCCTGATTAATAACAACAGAACTAAACAATGTGATTTTGTAATCTACATCCCATCCTCAAATACTGTGCGATTTATCGAACTCAAAGGAAGTAATGTAGAAGACGGAATCGAACAACTTTTACAAACGATTCAAGCATTAGTTACAACACCTTGTATTGAGGTTTCAAGACTACAAGCTAGAATTATTAGCAGAAAAGTAAAATCTCCTGCACTGCGATCACCTAAGAGAACTAAACTAGAGAAACTAGTTAAAGCCAATGGAGGTGATTTACTTGTCAAAAACATATCCTTTACAGAAGTGATCAATTAAAAAAGGAAGCCCATGAGGCTTCCTTTTTTTAACCAGAACTTATATAAATTAAGAGTAATACACTCTTTTTTTTTTACTTTACCCAAGTATCTCTTCCTGCAATAATCCCTGATATCAAAAGTGTTACAGACATAATAAACAAGAACAAAAGGGAATACATCCAATCTTTAGAAAGATCAAATAGCGCTCCAAAAATGGGAGGACCACAAGCGGCAATTAAATAGCCAAACGACTGTGCCATACCTGATAATTCTGCGGATTGTACTGTACTTCGCGTACGCAATACAAAGAACAACATGGACAAACTGAAAGCCAAACCACTTGCCAATCCAATAAGAATACACCAAAGGAGAATATAGTCTGTGCGGAAGAGTAGAATCCCTCCGATTCCCACCATAAACAAGACTCCTACGACTAAAGCTAATAGTTTTTGGTTATTCATTTTACTGGCGATAATAGCGCCAATAAACGTCATAGGCAATTGAGCGAATTGTACATAAGACAAGATCCATCCTGAATCTTCTACGGACATTCCCCAGGTTTGCATCACTTTCGGTAACCAAGCAGCTAAACAGTAGAACAAGAGTGACTGCACACCCATAAATACAGTTACCGCCCAGGCTAATCCTGATTTGTAAAGATTTACGGTTTGTTCTTCTACTGCAAAATTGCCCTTAATAGGATCTACTTTCTTTTTCTTCACTTGTGGAATCCAAACAAAAATCGTCACCAAAGAAAGTACTAGCCAAATTCCAATAGATCCCTTCCATCCCATAGCGGTATAAGTCCCTAAGCTAATACTGAAACCTGCAGCTAATGCGGCGGTTAAATTCATGGCAACGGAGTAAATCCCCATCATACTTCCTACTTTATGAGGGAAATTATTTTTTATAAAAGCGGGCATCAATACATTGCCAACGGTAATCGCAGTTCCCACTAAAGCGGCACCTAAAAAAAGAGAAACAATAGTACCTAATGGACGAATAAGCAATCCAATACTCAGTAAGATTAAAGAAAGAAGCAAAACGAATTCCATGCCGTATTTTCTAGAGAACCTGGGCACCATACCCGATAAGAAAGCGAAAGCCATCAGTGGAATCGTGGTTACTAAACCTGCTGTGGTATTAGACAAAGCTAAGGATTGACTTATTTCACCAATCACAGGCCCTACTGAAGTTAGAGGGGCACGAAGATTGGATGCAATAAATATAACCCCTAGCAGCATCAAGATTTCTTTTGTTTTCGAAACTTTTTCTATCTCTTTATCTATTGAATGACTCATATATATTTTATGCGTTTGTTTTACAAGGTCAAAATTAAATGGTTTTAAATGATTATATTCGCCATATATCATAACTAAAACGACAAGTATGTACGGACCAGAATTAGTCGATCAAGTAAGGAAAAATGGATTTGTTTGGCATGCAGAAAATTGGAAGCACAACAATGAATTTCACCAGCACCACAAAGCGCAACTCGTATTTGTGGAGTCAGGATACCAATACTTACACACGACGAATAATCAGTTTTTATTACCTCAGCATCATGCGGCTTGGATTCCGTCCAACTTACCGCATAAAACGACTGCTGCTTCGGAGTCTGTTTCATTGCGTACGCTTTATTTTAACACCGATGGCATGCCTCCTTTTTATGAGGAGCTGTATTTATTTTCTGTTCCTGCGGTATTGAGAGAAATGATTATGTACACTGAAAAATGGTCGTTGAACATGGAATATCGCCAGAGTGAGCAGACTTTTTTACTTGCTATTTTAGAAGAGCTACCTTCTTTTATTCAGGAGTCAATTCCTTTACTAACCCCTGTTCCTAAATCAGCCAATTTAGTAGCTGTTACGGCCCATATTCACCAAAAATATGGCACTTCAATTACGATAGATGAATTAGCGTCCATTGGTTTTGTCAGTGTACGAACGCTCGAACGTCAATTTAAAAAAGAGACGGGTATTAGTTTAGCGAAGTACATCCAAATGGTTCGCATAATAAAATCGCTAGAGCTTTTAAGCGAAGGAAACCTCAACATTGGTGAAATTGCCTTTCGCGTGGGATACAGTAGTGCCCAATCCTATAGCAATGTTTTTACAAAACTACTAGGCAAACGCCCCAGTGAATATTTTGAAACACACCCTAAATAAAAGCATAAAAAAAGCCAACTTTTCAGTTGGCTTTGGTTTTTATTTAGTTTTTTACGGGTAAGAAATTATATTCCTTTGCGTAGTATAACATTTGCTCTTCAAACGTTTTCGGTTGTTTAATTACATAATCAGTAACTTCTCCTTTATCATTTGTAACAGGTACAATATAAGGGTTAACAAATCCTCTATATGCCGCTGAATTAAACTTCGAATTGCGTTCCAATACTTCTTTGTGAATCGCTTGATCTACTTTTACACCGTAGTTTTCTACTAGTTGTTTTGCTGCGTTGTAGTCTCCTTCTGATTTAATGCGTTGCGTTTCTTTGAGTAATTCTCCAAATAAAGCGTGTAGTTTTTCGTAATCTGTAATGTTGAAATACGTTTTTCCGTCACGGACTACTTTTTCAATCACGTTGTCTTTTTTCCCTTTTTCGAACACCCATGCACTCACCCATTGGCGGTTTCTCATGTGAGCTTCTTCGATATCAGCTCCTGGTTCTAAACGCACCAATTGCGTCATTAAACCATTTCGAATATATCCATCATACGCTGCCATACCAACGGCTTTCCAATCTTCTACTAATCCTATTTCTTGTAATTTAGGGTTGTATAGATAGAATAATCCTACTAAATCCGCACGACCTTCTTCTAAAGTAGATGCATAGCTTTTCAGTGTTTCTTTTGGTTGACCAATACCCGGATTGATTTGTCCAGAAGCATGTCCGATTACTTCGTGTAAAGCAGTATGTAATTTATCAGCTAATTCTCCGTATTTTTCTTCTAATTGTACTTCTTCTTCATCGTGTGCAAATTCTTTCAATTTACCTGATCCACCAGCGTGGTTGTATGAATCAATGATATTGCCTAATGAAATTGATTTAGATCCATGCTCTGCTCTAATCCAATCTGCATTGGGTAAATTCACTCCAATTGGTGTTGATGGAGATGAATCTCCAGATTCTGAAGCGACAATTACCGTTTTATACGTAACTCCCGTTACATTTTTCTTTTTGTGTTCTTCCATCAAAGGTGAATTGTCTTCAAACCATTGCGCTTCTTTTGAAAGCACTTCCATTTTCTTAGACATATCGAAATCTTTGATTTGAACCACACTTTCATACGAAGCTTTGTGTCCTAACGGATCGTTGTATACTTCGATAAATCCGTTGTTGTAATCAATATTTCCTTCCGTTGCTGCTACCCATGCTACGTTGTAATCGTCCCATGTTTTTAAGTCACCCGTTTGGTAGTATTTAATTAACAGTTTTAAAGCATCGGCTTGTTTTTGGTTTTCAGCAACCGTCACAGCTTTTTCTAGCCAGTAAATGATTTTGTCAATCGCTTGGCCATACATTCCCCCGCTTTTCCAAACTTTCTCAACTAATTTTCCATTTTCCTTTACCACCTTAGAATTCAATCCTGTTGAAAGTGGACGTAATGGATCTGGACTCTTCATGTTGTTGTAAAAAGCTTCTACTTCAGCTTCTGTGATCCCTTCGCCATAGAAGTTTACAGCAGACCCTTCCACTAGGCCTTTCGCCAAGTCTAAGTTTACTTTTTTACTGTCTACGTCATTAAATAGAATATCCACAATACCTGCATCTAGCGTTGTCTTCGTTGCCTCTAACAAGGTATTGAAGTACGCTTGTGTGAATGCTGGCTTGATTTTATCGTTTGAATAGTGGTGGTGAATTCCGTTAGAGAACCACACTCGTTTTACGTAAACAACGAAGTTTTTCCAATCTTCTGTTCCCTTATCCCCAGCATAGTTTACATAAATACTTTCTAATGCTTGACGGATTGCTAAGTTGTGTTTGTAGTTTTGGTCCCAAATAATATCGCGTCCAGCATATCCAGCTTGACTTAAGTAGTAAACCAATTCTTTTTCTTTCAACGTCAAATCTTCCCATCCAGGAATTTGATATCTCAACACTTCAATATCAGCAAATTGATCTACACTAAATTCGAAATTTTCTACTCCAGCTGTATTTTCTCCTTCTTTTTCTTTGTTTTTTCCGCATGATAATGCCATTGCCGAAGCCAATACAATACATGCCATGGTGTTTAATTTCATAATTAATACTTTAATCGTCTTTCAACAAATATATAAAATTAGGTTATACCCACCTCGTTTTCCTTCACGTAAAAAGCGCATTCCTGGCATTTCAATCTATTTCTTTAAATAATCATCAGTAAAATGCGAATCTGAATTTGGATTATTAAATTTTTCTTGGTTGTAATCTTTCGATTTATTTCGAGGAATAGACAGCGATTGCCACGCTTGATTTTTGATGAGTTTTCCGATAAAGACCATTTGTCCAATGTGATAAGGATAATGGGCCAATTGACGATAAAGGGCTTCACCTACAGTATGCTCTTGATTTCTTATTTTTACAACAGCCTCCACATTTTTCTCTGTAATCGAATCTAAAACACCAAACAAAATCGCCCAGCCTTTATCCCAATTTGTGATCAATTCATGTCTATTATAAATACCAACAGCAAACTCATTATCTCGATTTCTCCAATCTTTTTCACCATCTTCTGTAAAAAAATTGGTGAAACGCGAAGCTAAATTCCCAGTAATATGACGCATCAACATAGCAATAGAATTACTTTCTTCGTTGTATTGCCAATTCAATTCTTCTTGAGAGAGAAGGAGTATCGTTTTATCAGCTAAAGTGCGATAGTACTCAAATTGTTTACGGATGCCCTGTACTTCTTGTATAGTCATAATCTACTTTTTTATTCCTTCTAAATTTACTTCAATTTCCAAAAAATTCCATGAATCAACACAAAAAAATGACCTATTTTATCTCAACGCCAGTAGTATATGTTAAAATGATATTTACTTTTTTTTCTTTTTTTCGCGAAAAAAATAATTGGCACAATAATTGATTTTCTATTAGAAACTTTTTTTCATACTACTTGTGCCCTATACGCCCCCAAATTACGTATAGGGCATTTTTTTATAAGTCGACCGTGAGTCCATAAGCTAAAACTGCTTTCTTTAAACAAGCCTTGCCTATAACGTTGATTAACTTGTAAACTGTAAACCGATTAAACTAAAATTGTCTAGCCCAATTGATTTCAATAAATTTGCAGCTATTCATTTCAGCTATGTCTTTATTCTCCCGCTCCGTGCATCCCATATACAACCTACAATTCATGTTAGTTTGTTTAAGTTCCCTGTTATTCTCTGCTAGTTTTAATATGCTAATTCCCGAACTTCCAGATTACTTATCGAGTTTAGGTGGTGGCGAATACAAAGGATTAATCATTGGATTATTTACCATTACAGCGGGAATTTCTCGGCCTTTTAGTGGTAAATTAACGGATAAAATTGGACGTGTTCCCATCATGGCCATTGGGTCTATTGTTTGTTTTATTTGTAGTTTGCTCTATCCTATTTTAACTACAGTTTCTGGTTTTTTGTTTTTACGCCTATTACACGGTTTTTCTACGGGGTTTAAACCGACTGCTACGGCTGCTTATGTAGCTGATATTGTTCCGAAGGAGCGCTGGGGAGAAGCGTTGGGACTACACGGCATTTGCTTTAGCACGGGTATGGCCATCGGTCCTGCCATTGGAAGTACAATCAAGATTTACACCTCTATTAATTTCTTATTTTACACTTCTGCCTTATTTGCCCTATTGTCTATTCTCATCTTACTCAATATGAAGGAAACCTTAAAGGTGAAAGAAAAATTTTCCTTTTCCCTTCTCAAGATTTCTCGTAAAGATTTATTTGATTTCAACGTTTTACCTGCAGCTCTAGTTACCTTTCTATCCTATATTGCCTACGGAGTTATCTTGACCTTAATTCCGGATTGGACAGGGCATTTAGGCTTGGAAAACAAAGGTGTTTTCTTTGTTATTTTTACGATTTCTTCTTTATTGGTGCGTTTTTTTGCTGGTAAAGTATCCGATCGCTATGGTCGCGTATTAATTATAAATGTAGGTCTGGTTCTGCTGATTATCTCCTTGTTTATTATTGCCTTTTTTCAAACGATTAACGGCCTGTATATGGGGGCGTTTATGTATGGGATATCCTTGGGAATCTTATCACCTGCCTTGAATGCATGGACGATTGACTTTAGTTCACCTGATCAAAGAGGAAGAGCCGTTTCTACGATGTATATTGCCTTAGAAGCGGGAATTGGCGGAGGTGCTTTTGCCGCTGGCTGGTACTACAAAGACCACATTGAACATATTCCTGTTATCATGTATGTTAGTACAGCTATTATTGTGTTGAGTTTAGTTTATATGTTTTCTCGAAAAATTAAGGTAAACTAGGGTTGTTAGGGGTTGATAGTTGATAGTTGATAGTTGATGGTTGATAGTTGATGGTTGAACGTTGATGGTTGAACGTTGATGGTTGAACGTTGATGGTTGATGGTTGAAACAACAAACAACGAACAACAAACAACGAACAACAAACAACGAACAACGAACAACAAACACAAAACCATCCTACAAAAAATATTTAGCTGGTGTTGTTCCTGTATGATTTTTAAAAAATTCAATAAACGCACTATCTGAAGAGAATTCCAATTGATGGCTAACTTCTGAAATACTGGTATTTTCTGCCAGGAGTTCTATTGCGCGATAAACGCGCCATTGTTGTCGCCAAGCTTGATAAGTCATATTGGTTTCTCGCTTGAATATACGCGTAATCGTCTTTTCACTTGCTCCTACATATTGTGCAAACTCATGTAAGAAAGGAGGCACTTTTTTTTCTAACATAAAGGAAGTCATAAACGATTGCAAACGATAATCTGAGGGAATTTCCAATGCATAAGATTCCTCTTTAGCGTCCAGAAACTCATCCCAAAAAACACGTAAAATATGCTGTTGTTTCTCTGTAGGCGCTCCCTCCCATTCCCACCAGCAAATACGCTCGATCACCTCAGCTAGTAATGGAGATACCACGCGTACTTGTAGGGCGATATGCTCTAGCTTGAGTTTACGCCTATCTAAGTAAAGCGACCGATAAGCTACCACATTGCGAAACGCAACCCGATGTTCAAGTCCAGCGGGAATGTAAAGCAATTTTTGAGGCGGTAAAATAACTTGTCGATTACGTGTCAACAACGTCATACAACCACTTGGGGCATATAGAATTTGCGCATGTTCTGGATGCTGGTGAAATCCCGAATCATGTTGAACCAAATCAGAAGCTAAACCAATTACTTCTTGATCTATTTGCATTAAATGCAGCTGTTGTTCTTTATTCAAATACGCCATTTGTCCTATTTTTGATATTTTTTGCTTTTATCCTGTTATAAAGATAAGCGAAATGCATCGGAATTTTGCATTAGAAATAATAATAGAAATGAAAACAAAAGTACAATTGAGCTTTATGGTGCTCTTGATGATGTTTCCCCAATTCGTTGAAACCGTTTACAGTCCAGCATTACCCAACATTGCTCAGCAGTATCAAGTAACTGATACACAAGCACTACTTACTATAAGCACTTATTTTATTGCTTTTGCACTAGGTGTCATTTGGTGGGGCATTCAAAGTGATTCTATTGGAAGACGAAAGGCGATGATTTGGGGCTTATCGACCTATATGGTTGCTTCTATCCTTGCATTACTGGCTCCTACCTTTGAACTGGTATTAGCTGCGCGTATTCTCGCCGCCTTTGGGATTGCCGTAGGGTCGGTCATTACGCAAACGATGATGCGCGATGTTTATACCGGAGTAGAACTGAGCAAAGTTTTCTCCATCATGGGGATTGCCTTATCGATTAGTCCTGTAATTGGATTATTACTAGGCGGAATAACGGTTTCTACTTTTGGACACGTTGGCGTTTTTGCCCTGCTGGCTATACTCGCCTTATTTTTGGTCGTCAAGGCCTATTATCACTTGCCTGAAACGAAACAAACACAGGATAAAATTACGGCTAAAGCTGTGATGAAACTCGCCAAGCAACTGTATACTGATCGCAGTATTTGGCGTTACGCTTTGTTAGTGATGAGCTATAATGTCTTGTTATTTAGTTACTATTCATTTGCTCCGTTTATTTTTGAGTCGAATGGATATGATGCTTCCATTTACGGCTATAGTGGTATTGTGTTGGCTTTAGGATCCTTTGCAGGAAGTTATTTCAACAAGATTTGCATCAGCAAAGGCATATCCAGTACTAGATTGATCCTTGGATCAGCCCTACTAGCCCTAGTCAGCGCATTATTTGTTTGGCAGTTGCTTCCTTCGATGTGGTTTTTGCTTCCTGTCGTATTGGTTGTTGCATCCTTTGGAATAGCCATTCCCAACATTTTAAGTCAGGCCTTGGTATCTTACAAAACAGCCATAGGTTCAGCAGGTGCTTTGTTTGGATTATTGTACTATATTTTGATTGGATTGGGTTTATACTGTAGTAGTTTGTTGCATCATTTCGGCTGGGTATTACTTCTATTTTCAAGCCTTGCGGTAGTATTAGCCTTAACCTTAAAAAGGCAAAAATAACTATCGTTCTTCCAGCGCTAAACGCGTTACAATTGGAAAGTGATCTGAATTTTTAAAATCGCTATAGGTCTTAAACGACTTTACCTGAATGCTAGGATCAACAAAAACATAATCAATACGCATGGGGTAATAAGAGAAGTCATAACTTTTTCCAAATCCACTTCCTGCTTCGATAAAGGCATCTTTTAAATCCCCTTTTATATTACTATACACATAGGAAAAGGCGCTATTGTTCATATCACCGCAAATCACCTTGCGGTGTGTAGCGTCTTTCATATGGGATTGAATCAATTCCGATTGCATTTGCTGTTCTTTAAAAGCACTGGCAATGCGTTTAAAAATGCGTTTTGATTTTTCTTCATCCAATTTTTCGTGTATATCAGGGCTAATACTAACGGATTGCAAATGGATACTGTAGACTCGAATTGTATCCGATTGAATTAGTACATCTGCAAAAATCACATTGTTATTTGAATTAGGTAGATTGATTTCTCCCTTATCGATGATGCGGTGTTTGGAGTAAATAGCTTGCCCCGTTTTTATTTTATCTCCATGAGAAACCACATATTTATAGGGATATTGCTTAAAGTTCAGTGCTGCACTTTTAGAATATTCCTGTAAACACAAGATATCTGGATCTTGTAAATCGATAAATTCTTTAATTTTTTGGGGAACAAATTCATCGGGAATCCACTTAAACAAGTTAAATAAACGCACGTTATACGTCATTAAAACGATGTCATTTTTATCCGTTGCTTCGTCTTTTCCAGTGATTTTATAAAATTTGGTGATAAAGGTAAACCCGAGGATCAAAATTAAAGCTGACAAGGCGACTTGTCTTTTTACCTGAATGAGCCAATAGAGTAAAAAGAAGAAGTTCAGCAATAAAAGCGAAGGTAAAATTAGGGTAAAAACGGATAAAAGAGGAAATAATTTGGGTGCTAAAAAAGGCAATACATAGCCTAATAATGTTCCTATTGCAACGAGAACATTAAAGAAAAATATAATTTTATTAAACCAAGATAGTTTCTTCATCCTTACACTTATCTATTTCCCTGACGAAAAAGAAATTCTTTTTCCTCTTTACTCAAACTTTCATATCCCGACCTACTAATCTTATCTAGAATAGCGTCAATTTCCTTTTGCGTGGTCGTTTCCTTAGTAACGTTTTTATCTACTGATTTATTGACATAAATCTTTTTAAAAGTAGATTTATTTTTTGCTGTTCGTTTTTTAGGTTTAGCGAGATCTATTCCTCTTTTGAGTAAGAAGATATAGCCAAAGCCAACCAAGGCACCACCAAGGTGGGCTAGATGTCCACCGACATTACTAGAAGATAATTGAAACAAGTCAATCACAATAATAACTGCGGCAATATAAATCATTTTTACACGTCCTAAAAGCGCTAAGCGCACTTCCATCTTTGGGGCAAACGCGGCTATGGCAATCAACGGTGCCATAACAGCAGCAGAAGCTCCTACAAGTCCAGCCCCCATCGAAAAGAAGAAAGCACTGATATAATACAAGATACTTCCACCTAAGGCTCCTGCGAAATAGACGAATAAAAATTGTCTTGTTGTAAAAAAAGTGAAGAATAGATTGCTGACAAAGAACAGCATAATCATATTCAACAGCAAGTGCCATATATTGGCGTGAACAAAGGAATAAGAGATAAACGTCCAGAAGCGACCCAACGACGACATCCCATCCGCTACAAAAGCGAGATAGGGAAATACGCTGTGGTAGGCTGAAGTTGCCACAACAGATAATCCATATAGCACAACAAAGACAACGATATTAACAACAATAAGCAGCTGTACTTTATCGCCTAATTTGATTGTTCGCTTTAAATCGGCTAATCCTTTCATTTTACAAATCCCAACGATTTTGTTTGAACTGGTTTTGTTTCCAATACCTCACCAATAAGAATCCCGTTAATGCCCCACCTACGTGTGCAAAATGAGCAATTCCTGTTCCGCCTCCAAAAATGCTAAATCCACCTGTTAATCCACCGATTAAGTCAATCGCCAAGATTCCAGGAACAAAATATTTTGCTTTGATTGGCACGGGAATAAACATCATCATCAATTCCGCATTCGGGAACATATAGGCAAAAGCGACTAAGAAACCATAGACTGCTCCTGAAGCACCTACTACTGGAGTATTAAAGGCAGAAATCAAAGCGCTAAAATCACCCGAACTCAGGTGAGATTCCCAGCGTCTGTCATACATTCCACTTTTCAATAAGCTATAGATTTCAGATTCTGGAAAACCTGCGGCAATCAATTGACTGACTCCATTCGACACAGAATAATAATTCACTCCCATATGCAATAAAGCGGCACCTAATCCAGAAATCAAGAACAAGACATAGAGTCTTTTTGTTCCAAAAATTGTTTCTAATGTGGTTCCAAAAGAGAATAGCGCAAACATATTAAAAAAGATATGCATAATTCCACCATGCATAAACATATAAGTCAGCGGTTGCCAAAGTTGAAACTTGGCATTCTCAAAATAGTACATCGCTAAATAATCATAGGTAGCAGGAACGAACATGCTCCCTATAAAAAATAGGATATTTATAATCAATAACTGTTTTACTCCTTCTGATATTCTCATTACAGTATAAATTTTCGTTCAATATCTTCTACTTTCATGGTGATGAAAGTAGGCTTCATAAATGGCGATATGTTGGGTTCTTTACATCCAAATAAAGAATTCACAATATCTTCTTGTTCAGTTTCGTTTAAAATGGTTCCCGATTTTACCGCCAAACTCTGTGCCAAAGTTTTGGCAATGCGTTCGGTTTGGATGTAGTTGGTTTCGGGAATTCCCTCTTGAAAACTCATAATTAAATCATCTAATACAATTTGCGCTTCACTTTCCGCTACATTCACGGGTAATCCTGATAAAATAACGTGGTCATCCCCCATATCTTCAAAATCAAAGCCCATTTGTTTTAATGAGTTTCGGATCTCTTTCAACAATATCACCTCATAAGGTGCGTAGTACAAGGTTAAGGGAAAAAGCAGTTGTTGAGAAACGGCATTGGATTTTGTGATATTTCCAATGAATTTCTCGTATAAAATTCGCTGATGCGCGCGTCCTTGATTGATGATAACCATCCCGGATTTAATTGGGCTGACAATGTATTTTCGCTGAATCTGAAACGTACGAGAAGCCAAAGTGGTTTCTGTCGTTTCATCAAATAGGCTTCCGGTTACTTCCTCTTCTTCAAACGTCAATCCACTAACATCAAGAGCACTCCCTTCGCCTTTGAGTCCTTCAAAAACTTCTTGCCAAGCTCCTACTTCAGTAGCAGAAGACTTTCTAATTTCTGTTTTATTAGATTTACTTGCAAAAAAAACGGCTTCATCTGCTTTTCTTCCCTCCTGTTTAAACGAGGAAAAATCAATTGTCGCTGCAGTCGTTGTTAATTTGCTTTCAAAAACTGCGGTATCATGAGGTTCTTCCGACTGATTTTCTTCTTCTCCTTCTTCCTCTTCTTTGCGCAAGAAAGAACTCTCCTCAAAAGGATTAAAACCTCTTGAAACAAAGTCTGAAGGCAAGCCATTACTTATCCCTGTTGGTCTTTGTTCAAAGGGATTATAGACTTCTTCTTCTGGATTTAATCCTTCATTGCTAAACGGATTATAGTGTGTGTCAATTTCGATCAAAGGTGTTTCTGCTTCCCTATCTTTAAATTCGTAGGGAACATCCAATTCTTCATCCCGGTGAAAGTCGAGCACTGGAGCCACGTTAAATTGCCCTAAACTGTGTTTGATCGCAGAGCGCAAAATACTGTACAAGGCTTGCTCATCGTCAAATTTAATTTCCGTTTTTGTCGGGTGAATATTGATATCAATAGAACTTGGTGGTACGGATAGATAGATAAAGTACGTCGGTTGTGTACCATCTTTTAGCAATCCTTCATACGCGGCTAATACAGCGTGATGTAAGTAACCACTTCGAATAAAGCGATCATTGACAAAGAAGAATTGTTCTCCCCTGCTTTTTTTTGCAAATTCGGGTTTTCCAATAAACCCACGAATGGTAACAATTTCCGTTATTTCTTCGATGGGAACTAACTTTTCGTTGGTTCTCGCTCCGAATACATTGACAATGCGTTGGCGTAAATTTGAGCTCGGTAAATTAAAGACCTCACTTCCGTTGTGAATCATCGTAAAGCTAACGGTAGGATGAACTAAGGTAATGCGTTCAAACTCATCAACGATATTGCGCAATTCGACATTATCCGATTTCAAGAAATTGCGACGCGCAGGAATATTAAAAAAGAGATTTTTCACGGAGAAAACCGTACCTGGAGGGGTAACAGCCACTTCTTGCGAGATGACTTTAGACCCTTCCATAACAATATGGGTCCCCAATTCACTGGTGTGTAAACACGTTTTTAGATCTACGTGAGCAATAGCGGCAATAGAAGCTAAGGCTTCTCCTCGAAAACCTTTCGTATTTAAGGCAAAGAGATCTTCTGCTTTGGCTATTTTAGATGTAGCATGGCGTTCAAAGGCCATTCTAGCATCAGTTTCATTCATTCCCTTTCCGTTGTCAATAACTTGAATCAACGTTTTTCCTGCTTCTTTTAGCACCAATTTGATTTCCGTTGCCCCTGCATCCACTGCATTTTCTATCAATTCTTTCACAACAGAAGCAGGTCTTTGAACCACTTCTCCTGCGGCAATTTGATTGGCTACGTGATCTGGTAATAATCGAATAATATTAGACATTTAAAAAAAGGGAGATTTTTAATTAAGTTGAACTCTATTCATACAAATTTAATTAAATAAATAGGGGAATTACTTCCTTAACTATTTTTTCACTTTTCAACTTCGTATGATAAAAAAAAGCCTGCTTTTACACAGGCTTATTTTTTTATTTTATAAACTATTTAAAGCAATCATTTTCAAGGCAGTGACCGCGGCCTCAACCCCTTTATTTCCCATATCACCTCCACTTCGAGCGAGTGATTGTTCTATTGTGTTATCTGTAAGTACACAAAAAATGACAGGTATATCTGCTATTAAATTTAAATCTTTAATTCCGTGTGTAACGCCTTCACAAACAAATTCAAAGTGCATGGTTTCCCCTTTGATTACACAGCCAATTACGATAACGGCATCAAGGTCTTCAAAGCGTTCGATCATTCGTTTCGCACCGAAAACCAATTCAAAGCTTCCAGGTACATCCCAACGAATTAATCCTTCTTCTTGTAAACCACAATCGACAAGCGTTCGTTTTGCACCGTCAAATAATCCTTCCGTAATCGCATCATTCCAATTGGAAACAACGATTCCCACTTTCATATCTGTTGCCGAAGGTAATTTTGTTTTATCGTATGCCGATAAGTTTTTATTTGCTGTTGCCATATTATTGAGCCAGACCGATTAAAGACTCTACCAACGTTGCTTCCATAGCCGTTGCATAGTTATTCTTAACCTCGTTAAACATTTTTAATGCCTCTGCTTTTTTGCCCTCTTCTAACGCTGCTAATCCTGCTTTGTACAAGAATCTAGGTGTAGTGAAGCTGTTTTTATTGTGTTCTGCTGCTTTTTTGTAGTAGTCAAATGCATCCGCATGTTGCCCTAATTCAGAAAAAGCATCACCGATAGCTCCTAGTGCTGATGCACCAATGATAGCTTCTGATCCTAATTTATATTGTTCTAATTGCTCAATTGCTTTTTTGTACTCTCCTTGATTCAGGTAAGTTGTTCCTGCATAATAGTGCGCTAAATTAGCTGATGCAGTCCCTTTATAATTTTCAATGATTCCCAAGAACCCTAATTTACCTTCTCCTCCATTTAAAGCTAAGTTAAATAGATTTTGCTTATCTGCTTCATTTGTAAAGGCATCATTATAATAAGATTGTGCTTGAAACATTTCATTTGCTGCATCCTCGTTTTTAGGCTCAACTACAAACTTATTATATCCAACATAACCAATAGTAACTAAAGCAATTGCTCCAACGATACCAAAAATTGCTTTTTGATTTCTCGCTACCCAACCTTCCATTTTATTTGCTCCTTGATCTAAGGAATTAAATACCTCTGCCGTAGTACTGTTAGCAGTATCAACTGAACTATACTGATCAAATTCGTTATCTACCGTTTCGTCTTCCGGTTTAGGAGCTTTATAACCTCTTTTATTATAAGTTGCCATGTATAAAAAGTTTAATGAAAGGCAAAAATATGATTTTTATTGTAATATAAAAGTGCTTACTATTAATATTTTTGATAATTTGCAACCAAATTAGATAATACTATCACTCACTCGTTAAAAACACCTATATTCCCGTGTATTTAAAAAAAATAGATCTTCTCAATTTCAAAAATATTGAAGATAAATCTTTTGAATTTAACGCTAAAATCAACTGTTTTATTGGATTAAATGGCGTTGGCAAGACCAATATAATAGATGCAATCTACTATATTGCTTATGGTCGTAGTTATTTTAATCCTATTGCTGTTCAAAATATCAAACACGGTGCTGATTTCTTTGTGATTGATGGTCTGTTTGAAAAGCATGAACAAAGCGAACACATTTTGTGTAGTTTGAAAAAGGGTCAAAAAAAAATACTCAAACGCAATAACAAAAATTACGAGCGTTTCTCTGATCATTTTGGTTTTATTCCGCTCGTTATTATTTCCCCTTCCGATAGTGATTTGATCATTGAAGGAAGTGAAACAAGACGAAAATTTTTAGACAGTGTTATTTCACAAATGAACAGCTCCTATTTGCAATTGCTCATTCAACATCAAAAATTGATTGCGCAACGCAATGCGTTGTTAAAGAGCTTCGCTGCTAATAATTATTTTGATCGCGATACATTGGAGATTTACAATGAGCAAATTGAAAGTCTTGCTCACCCTATTTACGAAACTCGTCGCGATTTTCTGCGCGATTTCATTCCTGTGTTCAATCAATATCACCAGTTAATTACGGGAAACAAAGATGATGTCAATTTGGTTTATGAATCTCAATTAGAACATCACAGCATGAGAGAGCTCTTCGATCAAAACTTAGCAAAAGACCGTGTCTTGCACTATACTTCTGTAGGTATTCACAAAGATGATTTGGTGTTCTTACTCAAAGATAGCCCCATTAAAAAATTTGGTTCACAAGGCCAACAGAAATCATTTTTAATAGCCTTAAAGCTTGCTCAATTTGAATTTTTAAAGAAACAACATAATATTGCGCCTATTTTGTTATTTGACGATATCTTTGACAAACTAGACGAGCTACGAGTACGACAAATTTTAGAACTTGTAAATTTAGATACTTTTGGACAGATGTTTATTACAGACACCCATTTGGATCGCACAGAATCCCTCTTAAATTCGATCAATCAAGATTTCAAAATCTTTACCATAGAATAACAACTAGATTTCAATCCATACGCTATGATTCAAGAAAACATATCACTAAAACCTTTTAACACATTTGGTTTGGACGTTCAGGCCAAGCGCTTTGCACAGGTCAGCTCTCTATCAGCGCTACAGCACTTGATTCAATCCTTTCCCAATGAACCCTACTTTGTATTAAGTGGAGGAAGTAATATGTTATTAACTCATGATATCGAACAGCTTGTCATCAAATTAAACATCAAAGGGATCCGAATTGTTGAAGAGAACGAAGATTTTGTTTGGGTTGAAAGTCAAGCGAGTGAAATATGGCATGATTTTGTTCTATGGACCTTGGAGCGAGATTACGGTGGTTTAGAAAATTTATCGTTAATTCCCGGCCATGTGGGTACCACACCCGTACAAAACATCGGGGCTTATGGTGTTGAAATCAAAGACACTATGGTGAGTTGTAAGGCTTTAAATATTAAAACACTCGAAGTCGAAGAATTCGCGAATGTGGACTGTCAATTTGACTACAGGGAGAGTATCTTTAAAAAAACGGCCAAAGACCAGTATATCATCATATCAGTCATTTATCGATTAACGAAGAGAAATCACGTTTTACATACCAATTATGGCATAATTCACTCCGAATTGGAAAAAATGGGCATCACTACCCCAACTATTCAGGATATAAGTAGAGCTGTTATTGCTATTCGAAGCAGCAAATTACCCAATCCAGCAGAAATAGGAAACAGCGGTAGTTTTTTCAAAAACCCGATTGTTTCCAAAAGTCTATTTGACAACTTACAAAAAAAATACGCGACCATGCCTTTTTATCTTGTTGATGAAGAGCAGGTAAAAATCCCAGCAGGTTGGTTAATAGAAACTAGTGGATACAAAGGATATCGAATTGGAGATGCAGGCGTACACAGCAAACAAGCTCTTGTATTAGTTAACTATGGAAATGCTCAAGGAATAGAGCTAAAGAAACTAGCCGAAACGATTCAACAAGAAGTTTTCGCCATTTTTAGCATTCACTTAGAAGCCGAAGTGAATATCTTTTAGATATATTGCACAAAAAAGCGATTATTGATACCTTTGCACCTTGCTTAATTTAGTTTATACACCATGCTAACCATCTTATTTTACATACTGATTGGTATTCTTTTATTTCACGCGCTTTATTATGTAGTTTTATACAGCAATATCGCGTTTAATAGCTCATTAAAGAGCAAAGCCAGCGAACAACCATTGCCTGTGTCGGTTGTAGTGTATATCAAAGACAATGAGGCCGATCTACCCCAGTTCCTTGAAGCGATGCTTGCACAAGATTACACCACCTATGAGCTTGTTCTGGTAAACAATGCATCCGAAGATGAGAGTCTTGAAATTTTAGAACAATTTGTCGCTCAACATCGCCTAGCTAAGTTAGTCCATGTAGAAAACAACGAAGCTTTTTGGGGAAATAAAAAATATGCTTTAACACTGGGAATTAAAAGAACATCGTATGATCACCTTCTATTCACCGAACCCAAAGCACTTCCGAACTCTACGCAGTGGATTGCCAGCATGACTGCCTTGTTTACAGCCAAAAAAGAGGTTGTTATCGCTCATACCACAATAGAAAAGAAGAAAAAAAGCTTGAGCAATAAATATGCTAGATTTCAATTATTTCTCAAAACACTCCACAATTTCGTTTGGGTAGAATTGGGAAAACCACTTTATGGTAATAATTTAAATCAAGCCTATAAAAAAACTTTATTTTACAAAGTCAATGGCTTTATTAAGGAAATGAAAATTAGCCAAGGGGAAGAACAGGAATTCATCAGGCAGATTGGAAAAAAATCCAACACAGCCTTTACCATTGCACCTGAAAGCATTAATACGCTCCATCAACAAGTATCGTGGAGTTCGGCTTTTCAACTTCAAAAAAACAATGACTTACTCTGGAAGCGAACTGGAATTTTCAATCAACTAAAACTACGATTCTATCATTTTAGCGTATTGGCTTTTTACGCTTTGCTAGCCTTCCTACTTCTTCATTTATATCAATGGGAAATTGTGTTAGGGCTATTTGTTTTCCGATATATAATTAGTATCTTCTACTTCGCAAAAATTTTGAAAAACTTCAATGAAAAAGATCTGGTTTGGGTATTTCCTTTTTTTGAATTTACTCACATACTAACCGGTCACTATTTTGCGTTTAAACACTTTATCACACGTAAGAAAATTTGAAAACAAGCGCAACAAGCCAAACGATAGAAGCTGCTAAAAAAGGAGATCAAACGGCTTTTACTTCCCTCTTGAATCAATATTGGTCTGAAGTATACCATTTCATGCTCAAACAAACAGGTAATGAAACAGATGCCGAAGATATTACTATTGAAACTTTTTCGAAAGCCTTTAGCAGTATTGAGTCCTATGACAGCAAATACGCTTTTAATACTTGGCTGATTACTATTGCAAAAAATACGCATATAGATTTAATTCGCAAAAGAAAAAACGTACACTTTGTGGACATTACGGATGAAGAACAACAATACAACAATATTATTGACGACTCGGAAACCATAGAAGATGAATTAATTCGAGAACAGAATTTAGAAATTTTCAAGAACTACATCCGCCTTTTAAAACCGCATTACCAAGAAGTAATCGAATTGCGTTTTTTTCAAGAACTTTCTTATAATGAAATTGCCAGCATACTCAATGAACCGTTAAACAATGTCAAAATTAAAATTATGCGCGCAAAAAAATTACTAGCTGAAATTATCTTGAAACAAATAGATCAGAATTTTACCATTTAAAACGATATCAAGTTTCCTATAACTTGTTTTTTATACCTTTTAAAATCAGACTGCTTCATAAAGCGGTCTTTTTTTATCTCCTTCATCATCTCTCACAATCTACTTTCGTTTTTTAGTCAATTAAAAAAACAACTAAAATACTGTATTTCAACACGAAACTGATAAATATCAATATAAAGGATAAAAATGTCTTTTATATTTGATAGACTAAAATGAACGAATAAAGTGATGATTATGAATACACAATCACAAAATCTAAAAGGTACACTTGCGGCACTTGTTTTGGTTTTAAGTGCACTAAGCTTGGGAAGTTGTTCTCAAAAAGAATCGAAGAACATCGTAAAGAATGCCGATTGGGCAGAACGAATCGTTGCACATGGCGAGCATGAGGCAGAATTAACAGCACCTCCTTTTGTTCCTAAACCTGTTGGAAAAAGAGCCGCTACTAAGTTGAATGTCAATTTGGAAATTCTGGAGCAAGAAGGTGAAATGGTGGACGGAGTCCAATACATGTATTGGACGTTTGGCGGTACTGTTCCCGGTAGTTTTATCCGTACACGCGTAGGGGATGAAGTTGAATTTACACTTAAAAACCATCCAGACAACAAGCTTCCACACAACATTGACTTACACGCCGTAACAGGTCCAGGTGGTGGAGCCGCCTCCTCATTGGTAGCACCGGGACATGAAGTTACCTTTTCATTCAAAACCCTTCACCCTGGTCTTTATGTTTACCATTGTGCAACAGCTCCAGTGGGCATGCATATCGCCAACGGAATGTATGGTCTTATCTTAGTAGAACCTGAAGGAGGACTAGCACCCGTTGATAGAGAATACTACATCATGCAAGGTGATTTTTACACCAAAGGAAATTACGGTGAAAAAGGGCTTCAACCTTTTGACATGAACAAAGCCGTCAAAGAACAACCCGATTATGTTGTGTTTAATGGTCATGTCAATGGATTGGTCAACGACAACGCCATCACAGCTAAAGTAGGAGAAACCATTCGTTTATTTGTAGGTAACGGAGGACCTAACTTGGTTAGTTCGTTCCACGTTATTGGAGAAATATTTGATCGCGTACACGTAGAAGGTGGAGATTTAATCAATGAGAATGTACAAACAACGCTTATACCAGCAGGAGGAGCAGCCATTGTAGAATTCAAAGTAAATACGCCTGGAACTTTTGTGCTGGTTGATCACGCTATCTTTAGAGCTTTTAATAAAGGAGCCTTGGGCATGCTCAAAGTAGAGGGAGATGAAAATGAAAAAGTATTTGCGGGTAAAATTAAAGAGGGTATTTACTTACCTGAAGGAGGGACTATACAAACCATGCCGAAAGAAACGGGTAAAAAAGCACCGATAGAAAATAAAACACTCGCGCAACAGATTGCAGATGGTAAAAATATTTTTACGAGAACGTGTTTCGCCTGTCACCAAGCAGAAGGACAAGGGATAGAAGGGATTTTCCCACCTTTGGCCAACTCCGACTATTTGAATGCAGATGTCAGCAGGGCAATCAAAACCGTCATCAATGGTTTAGAAGGAGAAATTACGGTTAATAAAATTAAATACAACTCCATCATGACTAGTCAAAACCTAAGCGATCAAGAGATAGCAGACGTATTGACTTATGTTTACAATAGTTGGGGCAATTCTAAAACTGTGGTAACCCCTCAAATGGTTCAAAAAAACAGATAATACAATGATGACTCATCCCTTTCGCTTGGTGTTGTGTTTGTTGAGCGTTTTGACAGGAATACTGCTAAACGCCCAGCAAGCAACTCCAATGCAAACCATTCAAAGTGGTACTTTCACGCCTCTTTATGGCAGTACGGAAGAAGGTTATGTCAAAGTAGCTTCCTTTCAACTGGATCGATTTGCTGTAACCAATGCACAATATTTGGACTTTTTAAACCAAAATCCATCTTATCAGCGCTCGCAAATCAAAGGCTTATTTGCAACTAAGAGCTATTTATCCCATTGGAAAGGCAACTTAGATTATGGCGATTTACATCCACAAGCTCCAGTCACTAACATTTCTTGGTTTGCAGCTAAAAAATACTGTGAATGCCAAGGAAAAAGGCTACCCACCTTAGATGAATGGGAATATGTAGCTATGGCTGATGCACAACAAATGGATGCTAGAGAAAAAACAGCCTACAACCAATATATCTTGGCGTGGTATGAAACACCTAAAACCTACCTCAACCCAGTAGGCAGTACCCCTAAAAACTATTGGGGTGTTTACGATATGCACGGTTTGATTTGGGAATGGGTATTCGATTACAACTCTATTTTCTTATCTGGAGAAAGTCGAAAAGACAAAGGCAATGATGAAAATTTATTTTGTGGTAGCGCCTCGATTAACGCTTCAGATCTCATGGATTATGCTGCTTTTATGCGCTATGGCTTTAGAGGAAGCTTACGAGCCAATTTCACAACAAAAAACCTCGGTTTCAGATGCGCCAAAGACCTTTAAAATGTAAACTATGAAAAAGATTTCCCTTTTATTTATCGCTGGTATAACGCTCTTGTTTTACCATTGTAAACAAGCAAATACAGCAGAACATACTTCCGCTAAGCCAACAGAAAAAAGCACTGTAGCAGAAGCCATATCAGACCTATCTATTTATAACCTACCCTCTACCTGGACCACACAAAACGGAAAGGAGATTGAACTAAAAGAATTACAAGGTCAAGTATTAGTGATGGTGATGATTTACACCTCTTGCAAGGCTGCTTGCCCTCGATTGGTTGCCGATATGCGCCATATTGAAGAAAAAGTACAAGCTAAAAATAAAGATAAAGTCAAATACATCTTAGTTAGTATAGACCCAACAGTAGATACCCCCGAACGCTTAAAGGCCTTTGCACAAGAAAATAAAATGGAGGGCAATCAGTGGATATTCTTGCGTTCCACAGAAGATAATACTCGAGAATTTGCTGCAACTCTAGCTGTTAATTACAAGAAAATATCGCCTATTGATTTTTCTCATTCCAACATTATCAGTGTATTCAACACAAAAGGAGAACTCGATTATCAACAAGAAGGCCTCGGTATTGATTATGCACCAACAATTAAAGAAATTGAAAAACAACTGGCTTCACTGCCTTAAGCAGTTACTTATTAATGAAAGAATCTACTGCTCCCTCCTGTATTTCACACAGTTAGAGCAGTAGTTCTATTTTATTCTTTTGCTAAACTCCAATTTGGTTTGTTTAAGAACAATGGGGGAGCAAAACACCTTTTACTCAAGACGATAAGAATAAATTACAAGGCGATTCCTCCATATCGCACAAAACTTCCTAAAATCAGCATCAGGATGCTAATACAAGTGACGGCTACAATATGAAACGTCATCAAAGGCAACTTTTTACGATCTGTTTTCAATCGAGGTAAAACATAAAACTGCGCGCTCAACGCAAATAAAACAAGACTAAACAAGCACAACAATTTAAGTGAGATTACCGTTTCAATTGGGGTTTTAAAAGTAAACCAGGTTGCGATTTTGACGTTGTATAAATAAGCCATTCGCACGCCGGTAATAAGCATCACTGCTAATGCAGGCATCCCAATCCACTCATATCTGCTTTCGAAGTGAAACAACTTTTCTATTGCTTTCTCTTTCCAAACTTGAGGGAGAATAATCACACTCAATACAATATGTCCACCTACCCAAATGCTAGCACCGAGCAAGTGAAATAACAATAAAAGATGAATCTCATTCATAACTTTTTCTTTAAGTCTAAACTAGTTTCTTTAAAATTACGCGATTATTTTTAGATATAAACAAAAAGTGCCTCATTTTAGGGAGGCACTTCTGCTGTATCTTACGCTTTTAATTAAATTTTTGTTCCAATACAATTGCACTAGGAAATAGAATATTATTTTCTAGGTGGATGTGTTTGTGTAAATCTTCTTCAAACTCTTTCAACATGGCAAAGGTTACTTTGTACGTATTACAGGCATCCGCTGGAGGCGTGTAATTATTAGACAAAGCAGCAATTTTTCGAAAGCGCTCTCCTTCGCCATCATGTTCATGCATCATCATAGCTACTGGATTTTCAACCGTACCAAAATGAGGTGCTTCTATCGCTTGTCCTGTCATTGTTGCGGAAACCATTTTGCGCACAAAGGGAAAAAGCACTAATTCTTCTTTTTTTAAATGTTGACTTAACTCTTGCGCACATCCAATAAACAGTTCATTAATTTCATGTAGTTCTGGATGTCTCTCTCCATGCACCTTACTTAACTTATTCAAAAACTGCAAGAGTACGGGAATCTTTTCTTCTACATATCGGTGATGCGTTTTTTCAATATAATCCGCTAATAAATCTAGAGGCCAATGTCTAAAATCAATATTATTTTCCGCCTGTTGATTTAATAAGCGCTCTAATTCACTTATTAAATCCTCTGTCTTGATGGATTTTTTATCACATACTTCGTCTAAGGTACGTCCTCCTTTACAGCAAAAATCAATCCCATATTTATTGAATACGGCTGCTGTTCTAAAATCTTCTGCTACAAATGAGCCAATTGTTCTATTTTTCATGCGTTTGTTTTTTTAATGTTAGTTTAAATATGAATAGGACGATGGCAAAAATGCCTATAGTAAATATCACATCTCCGATGGTACGAAGCCATTTGAGTGTATTCATGGCAGGCAATTGCATTAATTCACTTGAACGCGCATACCACATCCCATGTTGAATACTTTCAATTGCTTGCCATATTCCGATGGGCAACAGACTTAATAAAGCCATAAGCAATAAGCCCGCATTCAGTCCCCAAAAGCCTATTTTTAATAATTTTTCATTCCATTGCACCTCTCTATACATACTGCGCAAAACGAAGAGCATCAATCCGATACCCAACATGCCATACACACCAAACAAAGCGGTATGCCCGTGTAGCGGTGTGGTATTTAACCCTTGCACATAGTATAACGCAATAGGTGGATTAATAATAAAGCCAAATACGCCGGCTCCTAAGAAATTCCAAAAAGCCACGGCCACCATAAAGTAAATCGGCCACTTGTAATCTTGTAACCAGCCTTTATGTGTAGATACCTTATAATTTTCATAGGCTTCGTATCCAATTAAAGTTAAAGGGACTACTTCCAAGGCGCTAAAGGTTGCACCTAATGCCATTACCGCAGTTGGCGTACCCGAAAAATAAAGGTGATGAAATGTACCTATAATCCCGCCAGACATAAAGATAATCGTAGATAAAAGCGCGCCATTGGTTGCGGTTTTAGTTTTAATCAGTCCCAAACGCACAAATAAAAAGGCCAATACAACTGTAGCAAATACTTCAAAAAATCCTTCCACCCATAAATGCACGACCCACCATCTCCAGTATTCTGCTATAGCAAGATTTGTTTGCCTCCCCCACATCAGTCCAGCCCCATAAAATAAGGCGATTGCACCACAAGAAATAAGAAATAGCACAATGAGGTTGCGTTGACTTCCTTTGGCTTTTAAAACAGGTAGTAACGGACGAATCATTAAGGCTAACCATAGGAATAGTCCCACAAACAAAAAGAGTTGCCAAAAACGCCCTAAATCGACATATTCATACCCTTGATGCCCAAACCAGAAGTTTTGAACTAAGTTTAATTTTTGCATGATACCAAACCATTGTCCAATCATAGAACCTAGCACGATAATAAGTAAAGCCACAAATAAAAAGTCTACACCAAATACTTGGTACTTCGGATCTTTCCCTCCCACAGCTGGAGCAATATACAATCCTGTACCTAACCAGGCAGTAGCGATCCAAAAAATAGCCAATTGCGTATGCCAGGTTCGCGTAACGGAATAAGGAAGTAGCTGATCCAAGGGAATCCCGTACAATCCTTGCCCCTCTACACCATAGTGCGCCGTAATAATTCCCAATCCCACCTGAAGTAACATCAATAAACTAACAATCCAAAAATATTTTTTGAGCCTCATCATACTTTTTGTCGTCACTCCATTAGAAACAGGATCCGCTACAGGAATTAATTCTTCTTCCTCTTTCTTTGATGCCACATGATAGTATACAAGAACACCAACTGCAAAAATGAGCAGAATAATACTCACGCCTGACCACGCTAATAAAGGAGTCGTTGCTTTATTTCCCACCAAATCATCCGCAGGCCAGTTATGTGTATAACTGATGTCGCTATCGGGTCTATTCGTTACCGTTGCCCAAGTTGCCCAAAAGAAAAAAGCGCTCATTTGCTTTAATCGTCCAGCATCTTTAATCGCATTATTGGGAATTGCATAATCCTTACGCAGTTGATCAAAAGCAGGATCATCGGTAAACAATTTGCCGTAATAATCCTCTAAGTACAAACGCGCTTGATTTCGCTCAGCCGTAATCGTTAAGACACCTGTGGCCTTATCATGCGTATTGGCGCGAATCATTCGCTGTAAACGCACTTGTAGAAACGCTTGCTCTTCTTCGCTAACCGCCTCATAGGTTTTTCCAAATTCCTCGTTCGCATAGTAATCCAAGAGGAATAATGCTTCTCGATGCAAATAATCAGCAGTCCAATCGGGCGCCACATACGCTCCGTGTCCCCAAATAGAACCTACTTCTTGTCCTCCAATACTCTGCCATACATTCTGACCGTCTTTAATATCACCAGCTGTAAGAACTACTTGTCCTTCAGCTGTTCTGATTTCCGTCGGTATAGGTGGCGCTTCTTGATAAATTTCTATACCAAAATAACCGAGTACCCCGAAGGAGAATAACATCACTATCGCAAATGCTATCCATAATTTTCTTTGATTTGTATTCATACAATTAAAATAGAAGACTTTTTTATCCTTTATTTGATTATAAAAAAAGGGACCATTCCCTCTCACCCCTTTATTATATCTTTAAAAAAGTATTGCCAGACTTGGTACCATTGGCTAACTCTTTCAAAGAAGTTGTTTCTAACATTTGCTTTAGTTCATTTCGAATGGCTTTGAATTTAAAATGAACAGGACAAGGATGCGTTTCTGAGCACTGTGCTAAACCCAATCCACAACCTTTGTAAATAGAATCTCCATCGATAACATTGACGACTTCACACAATTTGATTTTATCCAATTGCTGCACAGGGATTTCAAATCCACCTCCCGCTCCTTTAATTGATTCAATGATACCTCCCTTTACTAACTTTTGTAAAATCTTGGCCACAAATGCTTCAGGAGCATCTATTTCTTTGGCAATTTCCTTAAAGCCTACACGTGTTTCTTTCAGTGAGGATACCGAAATAAAAACAACAGAACGAATTGCGTATTCACAAGCTTTAGAGAACATACCTTTACTTTTACCTCACAAAGATAAACTTTATTTTACAATAAAAGACAAAAAAGTCTTTTATTGTAAAATAAAAAAAGCGACATTCCCTTTTTGGTTAATGTCGCTGTATATTTTATCGCAAAACTAAATCTGTAATTAGTGCTCTTTTCAATTCCTCATTCAACATCTTAACGATTTTCTCTTTTCCATAACTCAGTTCATCACGAACAATAGAAGAAGACAATTTGACATATAAAGTAGATCGCCTAAAAGCCACGTCTGTAGTATAGGAGGAAATTCCAGGTCCTAAGACTGTTTTCCAGGCTTCAAACACATCAAACTCATTCAATCCTTGATCTAAGTTGTTTTCTGTTCTAAACAGCTGTAACAATTCAGATATTCCTTTACCCTCACGAGTACGCGGGCTAATTTTATTTCGGTTAAAAGGATTGTTTTTATTCACGATTACTCTTTAATTTGAATGGGTTGAGCTCTTTTATAGTAGTATATAATTTTGTTTTCATTTTCCATCACCATAGTTTCATCACTCACCGAAACTACGCGTTCCTCCCATGTTGCAAAATCCGTTTTATACTGCAACCAAATAGCGCCATCTTTCTCAAGCATTACAAAGGCTTCTGGCATATCATTGGTCAAAAACTCACCATTAAATTGAGGAACAACTTTAAATCGAATCCCTGTTTGATCTTCCTTCCATTCAAAATAATCAATGGTAGAGTTCATGGTATAATCTTTTTCTGTTCCATCAGGTAATTGAGCTTTTTCGATTTCCCAATATCCTGTGATATGTCCTTTCACGGCTTCCGCATCCACTTTAGATTGACAAGCCTGCAAAACAACAACGAGAAATAAACTAAAAAAAACGTATAAACTGCGCATGTTTAATTTTATTTAAAAAACGAATCGACAAATTCGTATTTGTTAAACACTTGAAGATCTTCAATTCCCTCCCCTACACCAATATAGCGCACTGGGATTCTAAACTCATCCGAAATACCGATAACGACCCCTCCTTTTGCTGTTCCATCTAATTTAGTGACAGCTAAAGAAGTAACTTCTGTTGCGGCAGTAAATTGTTTTGCTTGTTCAAAGGCATTTTGTCCCGTTGAACCGTCTAAAACCAGCATTACATCATGAGGTGCATCAGCGATTACTTTTTGCATGACGCGCTTCACTTTGGAGAGCTCATTCATTAAATTCACCTTGTTGTGTAAACGTCCAGCTGTATCAATTATCACTACGTCAGCACCTTGTGTCACAGCAGATTGTAGCGTATCAAACGCTACCGAAGCCGGATCACTTCCCATTTGTTGACGTACAATAGGCACACCTACGCGATCTGCCCATACTTGTAATTGATCAATAGCGGCCGCTCTAAACGTATCCGCTGCTCCCAAAACGACATGGAGTCCAGCTTTTTTAAACTGATACGCCAATTTTCCAATAGTTGTCGTTTTACCAGCTCCATTTACTCCTACAACCATAATAACGTATGGTTTCTTATCTTTTGGAATTTCAAATTCTGTTGATTCACCTAAGGCTGTTTCAGAAAGCAATCCAGCAATTTCTTCTCTCAGAATTTGATTTAGCTCTTCTGTTCCAACGTATTTATCACGCGTAACTCTTGCTTCAATACGCTCAATAATCTTCAATGTTGTATTTACACCAACATCAGAAGTAACTAATACCTCTTCTAGATTATCTAATACATCATCATCTACCTTAGATTTTCCAGCTACTGCTTTGGTTAATTTGGAAAAAAAAGACGTTTTAGATTTCTCTAATCCCTTATCTAAAGTTTCCTTTTTTTCGGAAGAAAATATTCTTTTAAAAAAACTCATAACGTTCCTATTAGTTTGTACAAATATAAAGAATAAAAGTATATCATCTCATAACGGTTGCGATAACTAAACCGTATAAAAATGAAAAAAGCTACCTGAATCAGGCAGCTTTTTTTCAAGATATTTAATGGTAAATTACTTTTTACTCAAGAATTCATCTACAAAATCAGGAGCCATAACAGACTCAACAAATGTATAAGCACCTGTCTTTGGAGATCTAACCATTTTAATTGCTTTAGTCAACTTCTTAGAAGATGTTCTTAAAGTAGCTACGGTTTTCTTTGCCATGACTTAATTATTTAATTTCTTTATGAATTGTTACTTTTTTCATGATAGGATTGAATTTCTTAATTTCCAATCTATCAGGTGTGTTTTTCTTGTTCTTAGTAGTGATGTAGCGTGAAGTACCTGCTAAACCAGATGTTTTATGTTCAGTACACTCTAAGATTACTTGGATTCTATTACCTTTCTTTGCCATCGTTTTCCTCGTTTTTTTATGGTGCGATTATTTCACTAATCCTTTTACTCTTGCTTCTTTCAAAACAGCAGTAATACCTTTCTTATTAATTGTTTTTAATGCAGTGGTAGACAATTTTAATGTTACCCATCTGTCTTCTTCAGCAATGTAAAAACGTTTTTTAATTAAGTTTACAGAAAACTTTCTTTTAGTTTTATTCATCGCGTGAGAGACGTTGTTTCCAACCATCGCTCTCTTTCCGGTAATTTCACAAACTCTTGACATTATATCTAATCTTTTATTTCAATATTCAAAATCAGGGTGCAAAGTAAAGAAAAAGAATTTTATTAAACAAAATCTTTCTACTATTTTTTTAATATTTCGTTATAAACCAGTTCTAAAGCCCTACTAATGGTGCGTTCAATCACTTGCTCTCTAGGCTGACCTAATTCATACTTTATAGCATAGGTGCCCATATTTGAGGCAATCCCCACATAGACAGTCCCTATTTCTACTGCCGAATCCCCTTTAGAAGGCCCCGCATTTCCCGTAGTAGCAACAGCAAGATCCGATTGAAACTTTTGACGAACTTGTTCCGCCATTGCACAAGCCACTTGTTCACTCACTACACTGTAGGCGTCTATTATCTCTTTTTTAACGCCTAGAACGTCAATTTTAGATTGGGTGGCATAAGTGACCACTCCACCCTTAAAAAAGGCTGACGCACCCTCTTTAGCGCTAAATAGCACGGCTAGACGTCCTCCTGTACAACTTTCTGCACAAGCGATTGTCATTCCTTCGGCTTTTAATTTTTCAATAACTACTTCTGATCGGCTTAAATCTGAATATGCGCGAATATGTTCTTTAACATTGAGCGGAATTTTCGCAATTACTTCTTCGATTAAGTGTTCGATTTTCTCTTTATCTTCTCCAGACGAAGACAGTCGCAAACGCACTCTTCCTCTACTAGGCAAATAGGCCAATTGCACATCAACAGGTAAGGCCTCTTCCCAATCACTTAAATACTCAGCCAATAAACTCTCTCCAATACCGTAAACTACTAGTGTTTTATGTACGTTAAAGCGCAGAGCAAATTGCGCTTTCAAAACAGGCGTCAGTTCTTTTTCCACGATGCCTTTCATTTCAAAAGGCACACCAGGTAAGGACACATAGTGCGTATTGCCCTTTTTCATCATCATCCCAGGCGCTGTTCCCAATTCATTAAAAAGCACAGTTGCCCTAGAAGGAACTAAAGCTTGCTTCCTATTCAGCTCAGAGATTGGACGTTTAAAATACCCCTCGATTACTGTTTTTACGTGGGTAAATACACGGGGGTTTTCCACTAATTCATCCTCAAAGAAATCACAGAATACTTGTTTGGTCAAATCGTCTTTCGTCGGTCCTAACCCACCTGTAATCAAGACCAAATCCACCTGATTTACTTGTCGATTCATCGCCTCTTTGATTGCGTGTTCTCCGTCAGAAACAGACCGTATTTCTACAATTTCAAATCCCAACTTATCCAGATAATTCGCTAGATAATTAGAGTTTGTGTCTAGGATTTGTCCAATCAATATTTCGTCGCCAATGGTTAAGATACTTGCTTTCATTGCACCACAATATGATAGTCTTTTTTTATTTCTTTAACTGCTGAGCGAATGTGTTTGCGCAGTAGTTTGTATACTTCTTTAATTTCTTTTGTCTTCCCTTTTTGCTCTATCCAATCGCGAATGCTGTTAAATTCTTCAAAGGCTTGATCCATACCGAGACTTTCCACTATGGGCTGTAAAACTTTCACGTGTTTTTGAAGCTTTTCATAATTTTTAGCATCAATGTGTTTTTTTATCTTTTCTATACGCTTAGACATTTGTTCTACATAAAAAACAAGCTCTTCCACAACGAGTTCTTCTGTATTATTGTGTTTCACGTATAGCGATTTTACGTCATAAAAAAGGGCCATAATGAATTATTTTACGATTAAATCAAAAACTTTTTTACCTGCCAGAAAGCCTTCAAGTGTATCACCCGGACTAACTTTACCAACACCTGCTGGTGTACCAGTAAAGATTAAATCACCCGTTTTTAGTGTAAAGTACTTAGAAATCTCCGCAATTAATTCATCTATCTTCCAAATCATTTGAGCGGTCGTTGCTTGTTGAACAACCGTTCCATTTTGTTGGAAAGAAAATGGCAAATCGCCGAGGGACTCAAAAGCGGTCGTTGGCATAAAGTCACCTACAAAAGCCGAGTTGTCAAATGCTTTCGCTTTTTCCCAAGGCAGTCCTTTCTCTTTCAACTTGCTTTGGATATCCCTTGCTGTAAAATCAATCCCCAATGACACTTGATCATAGTATTTAGAGGCAAATTTAGCATCGATATACTTCCCAACTTTTGTGATTTTTACCACTACTTCTGCTTCGTAATGAATATCTTGAGAAAAATCTGGAATAACAAACGGAAACTCTTTACCCAATAAAGCCGTATCTGGTTTAATAAACAATACAGGGGCATCTGGTCTTTCATTGTTTAATTCTGCGATGTGATCCACATAATTTCTTCCTACACAGATAATTTTCATCTTCCTCTTCTTTTATAGTTTATTATTGAGTTTTCTCAACTTGATTGCCGTCAAAACTTTTTTGGTATACAACGGAAAATCTGCATTTTGAATCCAGCCGTAATATCCTGGTTCTTTTTCCAAGACTTCTTCCACAAGTACTCCTTTGTGTTTACCGAAAGTAAAAACCTCTTGTTCTTCTTCATTTAGTGCGATAAATCCAGCAAAATCAACACTTCTCTTTCTGGTGGTAAATTCAGACAACACGCGCATGTCATTTTCCAAATCATCATAGCGATCCAATTGCGCTTTGAGAATTTCATAGGTTGCATGCGTATCCGCTTCTGCCGAATGTGCATTTTCCAAACTTTCGTTACAATAAAATTTATATGCTGCACTCAAGGTGCGCTCTTCTTTTTTATGGAAAATGGTCTGAATATCAACCGTAACGCGATTACCTAAATCAAAGTCAACACCTGCGCGCAACAATTCTTCTGCCAATAGGGGAATATCAAATCGATCCGAATTAAATCCAGCGAGATCCGCATCTTTAATCATCTGATAAACCAAGGGAGCTAACTCTTTAAATGTAGGTTCATTTGCCACTTTTTCATCTGTTATTCCGTGAATTTTAGAAGACGCTTCTGGAATTGGTCGCTCTGGATTAACCAACCAGGTTTTACTCTCTTTATTTCCATTGGGAAAAACTTTCAAAATAGCTATTTCTACAATTCTATCTCTTGCAACATCCACTCCTGTTGTTTCTAAATCAAAAAAACAAATAGGTCTATGTAATTTCAACTCCATATTTCTTGGTTTATTTATCTACAAATATAACAAATGTAAAAGTTTAGCCAATACAATTCCTAGGGTTTAGTTTCTATTTTCCTTTCCAACATCAACCTAACACACACATACCTAGATTAAAACCAATTAAAAAAGCAAAAGCTGTCCTGAAACAGAACAGCTTTCGCACCCTACTTTAAACCAACACTAAACGTGCACTTCTACTTAAAAAGGTGATTTTTTCACCTGCTCTGGGATATCACTAGACAAACTACCTAAAAACACGGTGATATCTTCTATTTGTTCTTGATTTAATTTACTATTTGTTTGTAAACTAGCCATAATGCGAACTGCTTCTTTTAAATCTTCAACAGATCCATCGTGAAAGTAGGGTCCTGTGTGCGTGATATTGCGCAATCCTGGGACCTTAAAAAAGTAATTTTCATTTTCTTTTTTACTCAAATCAGCCAATCCTTTATCTACTTTATCCGATTTTGTTTCAACCCAATAATCGCCATAGAGTCCGAATTTCTGAAACATCTGCCCTCCTAATGCGACACCGCTATGGCAAGTCGTACATCCAACAGCCATAAAAGTCTCCAACCCTCTCTGTTCTTGCTCTGTCAGTGCACTGCGATCTCCTTCTAAATATGCATCAAATCGACTTGCAGGCATCAACGTACGTTCAAAAGCCCCAATAGCATTGGTGATGTTTTTAAACACAATAGGCTGTTTATCCGCCTGATAGACTGTAGCAAACATCGCTTTGTACAGCTCTACTTTGCGCAATCGCTCTTCTAATTCCTTTTCATCTTTGATATTGTGTTCAACTGGATTTAGAATTGGCCCGCCTGCTTGCTCTTCAACATCTTTTGCACGACCATCCCAAAATTGCATGCTGTGCAGGGCCGCATGAAAAACAGTTGGTGAATTACGCCCTCCCAAAGAACCGGTATCACCCGGTGAAAAAGCCAAGTTATCTACTCCATACGTATTCAAGTTATGGCAAGAATTACAACTTATATTGCCTTCCTTAGACAGACGCGTATCAAAATACAAATACTTACCTAAAGCCACCTTAGCCGAATCTGCCGGAGGCACCTCAATGGATGAGATAGGTTGAAAAAAAGTTTGAGCTTGTGTTAATAATTCAGCATTTCCCTTTTGAACAAATTCAAATGCATTTGATTTATCTTTTTTACACCCCATAAACGTTGTTAAAACAACAAATAAAACCACCTTTTTAATCATAATTCACACTACTTTAATTTGCAGTATTAAATTACGCTTCCTTTTTTTCATAAACACTGACATATATCACTTCTATCGAAAACTTAGTTTTTAAAAAATCAACATCAATTGAGCCTTAAACACCTTTACTTTCGAATAAAAAATAGCTTAAAAACTACTATTGTGTAAAAAATATTTTGTTTTATTGAATTATTATCCTATTTTGGTCTTATTGAAATTATTACCAATAAAGCTATGAAAAAACTATTTCTTCTCACTCTATTAGCCTTGGCGCCTCTTGTACAGAGCTGTCAAACTACTGAAACTATAGTTTCTTCCCCTTATACTTTAGACAAGAGCAAAACAAAAGTATTCACTGCAAAAACGTTTATGTTTAAAAACTATTACTTTACCTATAAAGATGGCAAAGCGACATTGGTTTATCAACAAGACATACGATTAAACGGAGTACAATCCCCTATTTTCTTGACGTTAGAAGAAGATCAAAGTTCTAAACGCCATCAGTTATTCGTAGATAAGTCTGGTCAAATTTCCGTACGCGTTATGAATAACGCTCAAGTAAAATTGCGCTTAGATAAAGTAACTTATAATTTATACACCGAAAATTACTTAGATGAAGTACATTCTGATACAGAGAAAATCTTAGCAGATGTAGTCCTTTGGCGTAAAGACAATTATTAAGTTTACACTTTGCGAAATCGTAGATTTCACCCTCCCTATTCATCAGACATTCCCTTTCCCCTATCGCCCGCGCGAATCCATGAGGTTTAAGCGTTGTTCCATTTTTATTCAAATTCTTCTACAATAAAAACAATTTAGGCCGGAGAATGTCTCTATTTGCCTTTCACCCATAAAAAAAGGTTCTTGCTTTCACAAAAACCTTTTTATCTCGTACAATTAATTTACTTCTTAATCCAAATACTCTTTTTGATGATGATCTGCATAATTTACAATTTCATCATAATTGTCGTTGTCAAAATTTTCTTCTCCTGAATCGAAAAGAACGACATTCAATCGTTTAAACAACAAACCTAACATTTGTTTTTGCCCTTCTGCATCAAGATCAAATTGCATCTTGACTAAGTGATCTTTGAACGGTGTACTCTTTACGCTATCAACACAAAGCATGGTCAATTCAAAATTTTGAATGCCTTGTAGCGAAACTCCTACAACTCTAAAACGCTCTTGATCTACACCGAAGTATTCCCCAATACTACTGATGTAATTACCTTTGTTAACTGCAATCATATCTGATATGTCTGCAGCCACAGTACCTTTAAAATCGTTATACTGTACTTTTGCTTTCATAAACAACAAATTTTAATTTTTTTTCCTATGTGAATTTAAGAAATATTACGTTAGCTAAGAAATAGACGCTAATTTTTACTAATCCGACAAGCTTCCAATACCCAACATACACTATAGCTAATTATTATATTAAATACATAGAAAAAAAAACAAACAAAAATCACAAATGCAAATATATTACCAAAACATTAACGCTAAAAAGAAGAAAAAACAAACAAAAAAATCGAAATTTTATGATAATCAACTATAAATAAAATTTTATGAACATATAGTATTCATTTTTTAGGTAATAAAAGATCAATTTTAAGTAATTAGCACGTCAAAATAGACCGTCAAAGGCTAAAAAGACAACAAAAAAAAGGAAAGCCATGGCTTTCCTTTTTTTTAATCCTTTTTCAATAGCAATTGAACAACAGGCTCTACACTTTTTCATAGCTAATAAATTCGTATTTTCTGCTGTTCTAGTATTAAGACAAGTACAAGGCGAAAAAGTCACATAATTAAGTTTTATTTAACACATTGCTTCTCCTCGCACGAACAAATTCAACGTATCAGGGGATAAGTATGGAATATTTAACCCCAATCCTCTAATAATAAATAACATCCCAATAATTATAATAACAATTGGATAATACTTCATTATTCCTCTTCGAAATGCATCGGAGAATAGATTTTTGAAATAGATCACCAAACTCATTAACGGAACCGTACCTAAACCAAACAGGGCCATATAAGTCATACCCAAGAATACATCTTGCGTTGCTAAAGCGCCAAACAAAGCGACATAAACCATACCACAAGGCAAGAAGCCATTAAAGAAGCCGATAAGAAATAATGCTTTAGGTGATTTTTTCTTGAATTGTTTACCTAAAGAAGATTTTATCCAATTTACAAATCGATAAAGGGGTTTCATTACATTGAAATTCCCTATTCGATTGGCAGGGATCAGTGCCAAAGCAATCATGATAAGTCCAACGACAATGGAAAGTTGCTGTTGAAATCCTGCCAAAAACAAGCCTTTGCCAAAAAAACCAAAAACAAGCCCTAATAAAGAATAGGCAGCTATCCTACCTATGTGATAGGTGAACATCTGCCTAATTTTTAAAACTTGATTGTTCTGGCTAATTGGCAACATCAGTGCGATGGGACCGCACATACCGATGCAGTGCAGACTACTCACTAAACCAAAAATAAGTGCCGAAATCAACGTGTTTTTTACTTAATCGTTAAACTTTTTACATTTCTATATGCTACATCGTTATAGCTCCATTCCACCACAATATCCCAACGACCGTCTACCAGATTTGTGTTAGGTATGAGCAAATTTGAAGAAGACAATGATATGAGAGTATCAAAGTCTAATTGTTGGTTAGACGGTCTGTATAGGAATATTTTTCCATGTATTTTATTATAGTCAAAACTGGCAGGAAAAGTGATCCTAATCCCATCGGTTGTACTGTATATTGTAACTTGTTCATCGAGTTTCAGCGCTTCCATTTCTCTCTCACGACGGGAGTCCACCTCAACTTCTTGTTGATAATAATTTTCTGTCACTAATTGGTTGTCATATCTCGCATCTACTTGTACGCGAATAACATATTGTAAAATGAATATCATAAATAAGCCTATGGCTATTACGATTCCTGTTCCAAAATTAAATTTCATACCTAACTATTTTTTAATTTTTAATTCATTAAGCGCGGGCCTAAGAAGTTTGTTTTGGTTGTTTGAATCAAACGATCACCATCATAAACCTCAATGGTCACTTTTGTACTATATCCATCGAGATCCTTTTGTGGAATTTCGATAAACAATACCCCTTCGCTATAACTTTCTTTTTTCACTTCGATGATATCATTACCCACCATTTTCACTTGTGCTCCAGCTGGATTTTTCACTTTAAAGCTCAGGTTGTCGTACTCTTTCATCGTTTTATTCATGATTTTAAACGTATAGACATTGGAGATATTAGCCCCTTTGTGTTCAAATGTTTTTCCAGCTACGCGTAAAACCCTTGCTTCCACATCGGTTCTCAAGAATAAGAGTCCAATTAAAAGCGCAATCAAAATGGATAATACTACAGTATATCCTCTTTGACGAGGCGTGAATTTATAGCGTTTATTATCCACAATCTCAGATTCCGAAGCATAGCGAATTAATCCTTTAGGGAAACCTGCCTTCTCCATAATAAAATCACACTCATCGATACAAGCAGTACAGTTCACACATTCTAACTGTGTTCCATTTCGGATATCAATTCCCGTTGGACATACGTTGACACATTGTTTACAGTCGATACAATCTCCAAAACCTTCTGCCTTTCTATCCGTATCTTTTTTCAGCTTCGCTCTTCCATTTGTACTTTCACCTCTTACGTGATCATACGCTACAATAATAGACTTATCATCCAGCAAAACCCCTTGTAAACGCCCGTAAGGGCAAGCAATCACACACACTTGTTCTCTAAACCAAGTGAATACAAAATAGAACGCACAAGTAAAAATAATCAATCCGATAAAATTACCCGTATGTGCAAACGGACCATCTTCGACCATTAAAAGCACAGCGTCGCTTCCGATAATGTAGGATAAGAAGACGTTGGCAATAATAAAAGAAATAACAAAGAAAATAAACCATTTCAAGAGTCTCTTGCGTATTTTCTCCGCATTCCAAGGTTGTTTGTCTAATCTCATTTGAGCACCTCTATCGCCGTCAATCCAATATTCGATACGCCTGAAAACCATTTCCATAAAAATAGTTTGCGGACATATCCAACCGCAGAAAATACGACCGAAAGAAACTGTAAATAAGGTTACAAAAACAACACCGATAATCATTGAAATTACGACCAGATAAAAATCTTGTGGCCAAAAAGGGAAGCTAAAAATGTTGAATTTTCGATCAATAACATTAAATAGCAACAATTGATTTCCGTTTATTTTTATAAAGGGAGCAGCTAATAAAAAAGCGAGTAATAAGTAGCTGACAATTTTTCTTTTGTTGTAGAATGGCCCAGACGGCTTCTTAGGATAAATCCATGCCCTTTTACCATCTTTGTCAATGGTACTTATCGAGTCTCTAAAACTCTCATTATTTCCATTTTCCATAGCCTTGTGTGTGTTTTATAAAAAGGAGCTGAGCATGTATAATACTCACTCAACTCCTTTTTTATCTGTTTATTAGTTTTTTTTGTTTTTGCCAAGTGGTTAGTCTTGACCTACTTCTGCTGTGTCAGTAGCAGAAGCTTCATCCTTTGTATCTGTCGCTTCTTCTTTTGCTTCAGCGGCATCATCCCCCTGTGCATCTAGTTCAGCTTTAGACCAAATGATATCTCCTTCTGCCTCTTTTGGACTTGCAGCAGTTGTACCGTTTAATGAAATAACGTAAGAAGTCACTTTCTCAATTTCAGATGGTTTAAGTGTTTTTTCCCAATCCACCATTCCTTTACCAGGTCTTCCTCCTTTAGCAATGGTGTGGAAAATATTCTTTACTCCACCACCTAAAATCCAATGATCATCTGTTAAGTTCGGTCCGATTCCCCCTCCACCGTCAGCTTGGTGACAAGCCACACAGTTGGTTTCAAAAATCTTTTTACCTGCTGCTAACGAACTCTCATCGGCTAGGTATTGCGCCTCATCAGCTGAGATTAAATCTGCAGCCGTTTTTTTATACTCTTCAATTTGTTCTTTGGCAATTGCCATGGCTTTTTCGTATTCCACAATTTGGTTGTCGCCTCCAAATACGTGGAATCTCAATAAGTAAACCACAGAGAATATAACGGTTACATAGAACAATCCAACCCACCAAGGCGGTAATTCGTTATCTAACTCTTTAATACCATCGTAATCGTGATCCATCAATAACTCTTTCTCGTCGCTTATCGCAGTGGTGCGAGTCATTTTCTGCATCATTTTTTTCACCCACGGACGATCAGCAAATGAAAGGTTGTCTACTTTCTCTTTCGCTGCGATTTCTTCAGGTGTCATCAATCGATTCAGTACTTTATTGGTTGCTGAAGCAACTATTTCTACAGCTATTAAAGCGAATAAAAACAATCCCAACAAAATAAGCACCGCAGGATGATCTACAAAAGCAGGTCTTTGTGCCGTTCCGCCTGCCACCCATTCTACTAATACATAAAATAGTACGAATAGTAATGGAACTCTTACATATACTGGAAAATACTTTTTCATAATTTTTCTGAATTAGGATCAACATTGTGCTTTTCATCATCTAGAAACGGCATATTGCTCAATTCCTCAATCGTCTCTTTTTTATAGGTAAACACCCATACAAATAAGCCTACAAAAAAGGTAAAGAAAATCAATAGGGAAATAATCGGATAGATTTCAATCCCTCCTATGGTTTCCATGGTATGTTTTATAAATTTCAACATAATGCTCCTTTTTTATTATTCCTCAACTCTATTTTTGATGTCTGTACCTAAACGTTGTAAGTAAGCAATCATCGCTACAATCTCACGCTCGCTCATCGGAACGAACTCCTGTCCATTTTCTTTAGCTGCTTTTTCACTTGCTAAATACGAATCTTTATAATCCGGATCTGTTTGGAAGTTTAAGGCAATTTGCTCTCCTTGTTCCTTCATTGATTGTCTTGCATTTGCAATATCTTCATCTGTATAAGGAACACCTAACGTTCTCATTACGCTCATTTTCTTCTCAATATGAGAAAAATCTGCTTGTTTATTATCGAACAACCATTTATACCCTGGCATAATAGATCCTGGAGATGTTGATTGTGGATTATACATGTGGTTGAAATGCCAGATATCTGAATATTTCTGTCCTAATCTCATTAAATCGGGTCCTGTACGTTTAGAACCCCATAAGAATGGGTGGTCATACACATACTCTCCTGATTTTGAATATTCTCCGTAACGTTCTACTTCAGAACGGAATGGGCGAATCATTTGGGAGTGACATCCCACACATCCTTCACGGATATACAAGTCTCTACCTTCTAATTCCAAAGGAGTATAAGGTTTTACACTTGTAATGGTTGGAATATTTGATTTCACGAAAATAGTAGGTACAATTTGAACAATACCTCCAATTAAAATCGCGATAGTAGTCAAGATTGTAAATTGAATAGGTCTTCTTTCCAACCAAGCATGCCAAGCTTCTCCTTTTAAACGAGAAGCAGAAATTCTTTTTAATTCTGGTGCTTCTGCTAATTCATCTTCTACTGGTTTACCAGCTCTTACTGTTTTATACACCAAGTAGATTAACACAAATAATCCGATTAAGTAGAACGAACCTCCAATTGCACGCATTACGTACATTGGCATAATAGCTGTTACCGTTTCAAGGAAGTTTCCGTATTTTAATGTTCCTGATGGATCAAAGTCTTTCCACATTAAGTGTTGAGAGAACCCTGCTACATATAAAGGAATGGTATAAAGGATGATTCCCAATGTTCCAATCCAGAAATGGAAATTCGCTAACTTTTTCGAAAACAATTCAGTTTTCGTCATTCTAGGGATTAACCAATAGATCATACCGAAGGTCATAAAACCGTTCCATGCTAAAGCTCCCACGTGAACGTGTGCTACGATCCAGTCTGTATAGTGAGCAATTGCGTTTACGTTTTTCAGCGATAACATCGGACCTTCGAACGTTGCCATCCCGTATCCAGTAATACCAACTACGAAGAATTTCAACACTGGATCAACTCGTACTTTATCCCATACTCCACGTAATGTAAGTAGACCGTTGATCATACCTCCCCAAGATGGAGCAATTAACATAACCGAGAAAACAACGCCTAAGTTTTGCGCCCATTCTGGTAAAGCTGAATATAATAAGTGGTGAGGTCCTGCCCAGATATACAAGAAAATTAAGGACCAGAAGTGGATAATAGACAAACGGTACGAATACACCGGTCTATTTGCCGCTTTTGGCAAGAAGTAGTACATCAATCCTAAGAATGGCGTTGTCAAGAAGAATGCTACGGCATTATGTCCATACCACCATTGCACCAGTGCATCTTGAACTCCTGCATAAACAGAATACGATTTCAATCCGTGTACTGGCAACTCTAATGAGTTGAAAATATGCAATACAGCTACTGTTACAAAAGTTGCTAAGTAGAACCAAATAGCAACATAAATATGACGTTCTCTACGATTAATAATCGTCATAATCATGTTGATACCGAAGGTCACCCAAATCACCGCAATAGCGATATCAATTGGCCACTCTAACTCCGCGTATTCTTTTGAAGTAGTAAAACCTAGAGGCAAGGTGATTGCTGCTGCTGCAATAATCGTTTGCCATCCATAAAAGTGAATGTTACTCAGAACATCACTGTACATTCTTGACTTACACAAACGCTGTAAAGAATAGTAAACCCCTGCAAAGATTGCATTTCCAACGAAAGCAAAAATAACTGCATTCGTGTGTAGCGGACGTAGTCTTCCGTAACTTAACCATGGAATCCCATCCGTTAAGTTAGGAAATATAAACATTACCGCTAATAGTAATCCCACAAGCATCCCAATTGCACCAAAAAATATAGATGCATAAAGGAATTTCTTTACAATTTTGTTGTCATAATAAAATTGTTGCACTTCCATAGTTGTTTATATTTGATTTTCTTTTTGATTTATTTTTTTGTCTTTTTTCCCTTCCTTAGGTTCCGTTTTTTTCAATTCATCGTCAAACAACATGCGTACAGAGGGCGTATAAGCGTCGTCAAACTGACCACTTTTTACAGATCGAATGAAAATGTAGAGAAAGATTCCCGCCACAAAAACACTGATACTAATTAAGAAATATATAACACTCATACCTTATAAATATTAAAACAAAGTTAACAATATATTTTACCTAAAAATATGATAAATATCACCGAAAACCTAATAATTAGTTTTTTTATTTTATCTTTTTTCCATAATAATTTGTCAATAAAGTAACAAAGCTAATGATTGTAAACGTGCTTATTGGCATCAATATTGCAGCCAATAAAGGAGACATCATATTCATAATTGACACGGTGATACCAATAACATTATACGTCAACGCGAGTACATAGCTGATTTTGATAACTTTAACAGATTGTTTAGAAAAATTCAAATACCCTAAAAGCTGATCAAATACACTCGCATCTAAGATGGCATCACTAGCTGGAGTAAAGACATTGACGTTCTCCGATACAGAAACTCCAACGTTACTTTGCGCTAAAGCACCTGCGTCGTTTAACCCATCTCCTATCATCATGACATTTCCACCTTTTTGTTGCAAGCCTTTTACATACTCCAATTTCTCTTCTGGTTTTTGATTAAAAGCCAGCGTTGTTTCTCGGGGTAAAATCGATTCTAAATAGGCTTTTTCTCCTTCATTATCTCCCGAAAGTATACTCAACTTATACTGGGACTGGCTCAGGTTTTTAAACAACTCTTCCAGTCCTGGTCGGTAGTGATTTTCAAAAATAAATTTCCCCAAATACTGCCCGTCAATTGCGAGGTGTACTGCCGTTTCATTTAAGCGTTCTGTTGCCTTTGCTCCCACCAAAGTTGCAGATCCGATTTTATATGCTTTTCCGTTGATTTCCCCTACAATTCCCTTTCCAGCAATTTCTTCAAACTGCGTTGGCTTACTCACTACTTTTGCCTGTAAAAAAGCATACAGCTTTCGGCTTAATGGGTGATTGGATGCACGGACTAAGTTTTTGATATCTGCTTGTTGTGTCTTATCTAATTCTACTCCTTCATATTGAATCGTCGATTGCGCATTCGTGGTGATGGTTCCTGTTTTGTCAAAAACTAGTGTATCCACCTTTGCCATTTGCTCAACGACAGTCACATTCTTCAAAAAGAACTTTTTGCGGCCTAAAATGCGAATGGCATTTCCCAAGGTAAATGGAGCAGTTAACGCTAATGCACATGGACATGCCACAATTAAAATAGCCGTCACCACATTAAAAGCACTATTTAAATCTACAAAAGCCCATCCTGTGAATGCCAATACAGCAATTGTCAACAAAGCAGGCGTAAAATAATGACTAACCGTATCTGTAATCGTTTTGTATTTCAAATCCACGCGTTTTTGAAACACCTCATTACTCCACAATTGCGTCAAATAACTTTGAGACACTTTATTAATAGCCTCTACCTCCACCGCTTCTCCCATTTGTTTTCCTCCTGCGAATAACTTATCTCCAGACTTCTTTTCTACGGGAATAGCTTCTCCTGTCACAAAACTATAATCAATAAAAGCGCGTTCTGACAACAAAATAGAATCTACAGGTAGTAGCTCTTGGTTGCGAATCAACAGGCGATCCCCTTGTTCCACGTCATATACTTGAATGGGTTCTTCTGTACCTTGTTTCGTTAATTTAGTAATCGCAATAGGAAAATACGATTTGTAATCACGTTCAAAAGACAAGAAATTATAGGTGCGTTGTTGGAATAGTTTTCCTAATAACATAAAGAACACCAACATGGTCATACTATCGAAAAAACCAGGCCCTAAATCAAAAACGATATCTACTGTACTGCGAATAAACATCACAATGATTCCCAAAGACATTGGAATATCAATGGTGTAGTTTTTAGTTCTAATTCCCGTCCAAGCGGCTTTGTGATAAGGCGATGCGGAATAGAAAAAAACAGGCAAGGACAAGAATAAAATCAACCAACGGAAGAAATTCTTGTACTCTTGCATCCAAACATCATCGATATTAAAATATTCTGGAAAAGACAGCATCATGACGTTGCCATAACAGAAAAAGGCAACTCCTATTTTATAGATTAAACTTCGGTCAATGCTGTTGGGTTTTTCTTCGTAGCTTTTTAAGCTGATATAAGGTTCATAACCAATGCGGCAAAGCAAAAGGACGATTTCCTTTAGGTCGATGGCTTCTGTATTAAAAGTAATGGTTGCTTTCTTTTCTGGAAAATTGACCAAAACGCGGTACACTCCGGGATTGAGCTTGTGTAGATTTTCCAAAATCCAAATACACGAACTACAATGAATATGCGGAATATACAGCGAAACTATTGCTGTAGATCCTTCGTTAAACTCCAACAATTTCTCAACAATATCAGAATTGCCAAGAAAGTCATATTTGCCATTTACCTCTTCAGGTGTTGCACCAGGTGTTGCTTCTAGGTCGTAATAACAGGTTAAATCGTTTTCATTAAATATTTCGTAGACGGTCTTACAACCGTTACAACAAAACATTTTCTCATCGTAGTCTATACGATTAAAGGCAGTAACACTGTTACCACAATGAAAACACGCTTTTTTATCCATAAAATTTGCTCATTTACCTTGTACAAAGGTCTTAGTTAATTCTCCTAAAAATTATGACATTTATCAGTAAATAGCACTATCTTTGCAGAGGTATTTTTACCAACTGCATAAAATAGTTTATATAGGTATGGGAAGATGTGAGCAATGTATGATTAGAGAGTTCAGTTCTCTAAAGGCTTTAACTAGAGAGGAGTTACTAGCCATTTCAGAAACAAAAACCCACTTTATTATTAGAAAAGGAGAAAGCCTATTTTCCGAAGGAGAAAGTTTAAATGGGGTTTACTGTATCAAAGAAGGGTTCTGTAAATTAACGAAGTTGAATTCAAACGGAAAGGACTCTATTGTCAAATTGGCAAAAAGAGGAGACTTATTAGGCCAACGTTCGATAATCAATGAAGAGACATCTAATCTTTCTGCTACTGCCTTAGAAGACATGCAAGTGTGTTTTATCCCCAAAAAAGAGATGTTGGATCACTTTACAGAGAACAATAAATTTTCTTTATTAATTACTCGCGACATTTGTACACACTTAAAAGATGCCGACCAAGATTTAGCCAATCAAACACATAAAACGGTTAAAGAACGCCTAGCGATTATACTCTTAAAACTAGATGATTTAGGGGGATCTTCATCAGAAACGCAAGCCTTAAACATCAAACTATCACGTGAAGACCTAGCCAATATGGTAGGAACAGCCACAGAAAGTTGTATTCGCCTTTTGTCTGAAATGAAAAAAGACGGTATTATTCAGCTCAAAGGAAAAGATATCATTCTATTGGACAAGAGAGAACTCCGTGCATTGGCAGAATAAATGACAACTGTTATTTTAATTTCATTAAATTCAGCTCTATTTTTATGCAAATGATGCAAAATAACTTATTTTCGCATGATGAAGCATACATCAATCGATACGTTAAAGCAACTGATTCGTGTACCAGCAAAAGCCTTTTCTATTATTCCTCATCGCAATCCCGATGGTGATGCTATTGGCTCTTGTTTAGGTTTATATCACGTATTAAAACAACTGGGACATAAGGTAGATATTATTTCACCCAACGAATACCCTAACTTTTTGGCTTGGATGCCTGGAACTGCAAATATCAAAATCTACGATTTTAATAAAACTGCAGGTCAACATATCCTGAAAAATAGCGACTGTATTTTTACACTAGATTTCAACATTTTATCGCGAACAGGTGATGAAATGGGTGCTTTTTTAGCGAGTTTACCCAATGATTTTGTGATGATTGACCATCATCAAATGCCAGGAGATTACGCTAAACTCACCTTTTCGGATACGTCTTTTGGTTCTACTTGTGAATTGCTGTATTCTCTTTTAGAACAAATGGAAATGACTGACCTAGTACAGCAAGAAGCTGCTACTTGTATTTATACTGGAATTGTGACCGACTCTGGTTCATTTAGATTTCCTAAAACTACAGCAAAAACGCATCAAGTTGTTGCGGCGTTAATAGACAAGGGAATTGATAATCCAAAAATTCACCATTCACTTTTTGACAATAGTTCCTTCAACCGACTACAGTTGATGGGAAGAGCCTTACAAAATCTGCATTTAATTCCCAACACACAATCTTCTTACCTTTATTTAAACGATGAAGATTTGCGCGAATTTACGCATCAAAAAGGGGATACGGAGGGCTTAGTTAATTACGGCCTCTCAATTAGCGGTATCGATTTAACGGCTTTTTTCATTGAACGAAAAGAAGAAGGAATCATCAAGATTTCTTTCCGTTCATCTGGAAATTTAGACGTCAATTTATTTGCTCGCACCTATTTTGAAGGTGGTGGACATATCAATGCTGCTGGCGGCAAATCCTTGCTATCCTTAGAGAAAACGATTGAGCGTTATGTCGAAATTGTAAACAACCACAAACAGGACTTTTATGTTTAACTATCGCTTTTGTTTCACATTTCTTACCTGCGTATTGCTCTTGACAAGTTGTCAAGAAAAAGAAGACGCTCGAAAACCTATTTCAAACTCTAGATCCGTAGAAACCAAGCTTTCTATTGATCGTAATATTGAACTAAGAGAGAGTGAAGAAGACATTTTTACCAAATACCGAGCAAGCGATGTAGACAATACTTACATCCACTCCAATACGGGATTTTGGTTTGCTTATTTAAAACGAGCGGTTAAAGATTCTACCTTAGCTAAAAAAAGCGATATCGTTCAATATACGTATGAAGTACGCCAAGTGAATGACAGTATTATCTATACGCAGAAAGAAATTGGCTCCTTGACGTATCAAGTCGACGAGGAGGATATTTTACCTGTTTTACGCCACAGCCTTAAAATTTTAAAGCCCACAGAAAGCATTAAAGTTTTAACCCCCTCTAGCTTAGCTTATAGCTATTTAGGAGATCAAAAGGCTATTGCAAAAAACCAACCCTTAATTTTCATTATTTCACTGGAATCAATCAAAAAATCTAATTAATAAAAATGAAAAAAATGACGAGTCTAATTTTAAGTTTAGTCGCTTTAGTGTCGTCTTGTACTACGCAAAAATCAGATTTACCTGATGGTTTGTACGCAGACATTAAAACAAACAAAGGTCATATCATCGTGGAGTTAGCATATCAAAAAGCTCCTGTAACGGTTGCAAACTTTGTGAGTTTAGCTGAAGGGAAAAACCCTTTTGTTGATGAACAATATAAAGGAAAGCAATATTACGATGGAATTAAATTTCACCGCGTGGAGAACGATTTCGTAATTCAGGGTGGAGATCCAACAGGAACAGGTGCTGGTGGACCTGGATTTGTATTTAAAGACGAGTTTTCTCCTGAATTGACTCATGACAAACCAGGAACATTATCCATGGCAAACAGTGGTCCATTTACCAATGGTAGCCAATTTTTCATTACCCATAAACCTACTCCATTCTTAGACAACAGACATTCTGTTTTCGGCTATACAGTAAAAGGAATGGATATAGTGAATAGCATCGTCAAAGATGACGTAATTGAAAGCGTAAAAATTATCCGTCAAGGAAAAGAGGCGAAAAAATTTGATGCTGTAAAAGTATTCAAAAACTACTTTGAAGAAGCGGCAAAAGAGAAAAAGCAAAAAGAAGATAAATTAGCAGATGCACAAAAAAAATACGCAGACCAATTTGCTGATTTAAAAGACAAAGCAACCAAACTAGACTCAGGATTATCGTATGTAATCATTGAAAAAGGGGCAGGTAAAAAACCAGTAATCAGCCAAGAAGTATTTGTTGATTATGCAGGTTTCTTTGAAAATGGCCTTTTATTTGATTCAAGCATTGTTTCTTTATTGAATGAATTTGATGCTTTTGATCAACGCAGAGCAGACATGAATGGATATGGTCCAATTCCTTTCAAATTTGGAGCTAAAACAGGATTAATCCCAGGTTTTATCGAAGGTATTGAGCAGATGAGTTTTGGAGATACAGCTATTATCTTTATCCCGTCTCATATGGCGTATGGCGAACGCGGCGTTGGCCCAATCCCACCAAATACAGACTTAGTGTTTCAGATGAAATTGTATGAAACTGCAGATAGAAAATAGTTATCAGTTATCGGTTATGAGTTAACTCATAACAAATAAAATAAAAAAATCCTCCGCTTTAGGGAGGATTTTTTTATTTTATTTGTTGACGTTGTAAGTAATCAACAGCGCTTCTTCCTTCATTAAACAGCAAGTCCAAAATACTCAAGTTGTTTAAAAATCCATTTTTATCTTGAAAGACTTGAATGTAAGGCTCGAATTGATTTTCATCTTTCTTGCCATTAGCTAGTGTTCTAAAATCAAGTACATCAGCTGCAATTTCTTTGAGGTATTCTTCCGTTTTGCGGTATTTCCAATCTACGCCTAAGCAATCTGTGATGATTTCGTGAATCTCTAAATTAAGATCCAGCATATACTTATGGTGTTTCTCAAAAATAGGGCGAATGTCATCTTCAAAATACTCAAAGTAAGGCGAGGTGCGATAAGCCGCTTCTAAGCTCTTAAAGTGTTGCTTTTGCCATCCAAAGGCATATTCAATTTCAACCTCTTTAAATTTTTGATTTACTCCTTCTTTCGTGTGCTTGATGGGAATATTCAACATTTGAATGCCATTGGCACTGTGAATGTACATTCTATTTCTATTGGTTTGCTTTTGAAAGTTATCTTCTACCTCAAAAACAAGCTCCTTTGCTTGCGCCATCGCTACATAGTGACTTATAGAAGGGAAATAAGTTGGATGTAGTATAATTGTATTCGACATTATTAAAACTTAGAATTCTTTTTTTCTTTTCTTCTCTTGTATAAACTATATCCTCCCCATCCTACTAAAATTACTGCAAAATAAGGGAAATAAGACACTTGTTCTCCATTTCCATTTACCGTAATAAACATTCGTTCCCAACGGATTTTATCAAAAGCTTTAGACCACGGAATCGCTTGATCCAAACTCATCCATACAAAAACAGGTTTACCTACAATGTGATCTTCTGGTACAAATCCCCAAATTCTACTATCTTCAGAATTATCACGATTATCCCCCATCATGAAGTAATAATCTTGCTTGAAGGTATATTGGTTTGTCGCTTGTCCATTGATATAGATTTGACCATCTTTTACGTCCAATACATTTCCTTCGTATACACGAATAACGCGTTTATACATCGGTAAATTCTCTTCCGTTAAGATGATGTTTTCCCCTTTTGCAGGAATGTGAATAGGTCCTAGGTTATTTTCAGTCCACATTGGTTGGTTGTAAGGAAAAATATAGTTTTTCACTGGTCTTAAGCTAGGAAGTTCCTTCTCACCTGGGCTTTTATGTATCGCTTTTACTCCACTAAAAGTTTTCAGGTATTGAATATCTGCATCCGTTAAAGATCGAAAGTAAACGCCATATTGTGGACGCTCGACATAAGTTACGAAATCACTTATTTTTCTATCTTTAATAATTGCCCTTAAATCAAGTGTACCATCAGTCTCTACTAAATAACTATATTGAATTTTTGCTCTATCGTTGAGTTGTAATTCTTTGTCGTTGATAAACACGATTCCGTCGCGTACAGATAAGTTCTCACCCGGCAACCCAACTGCGCGTTTTACATAGTTTGTCTTTTTATCGATTGGCTTGATAACACCTGGTCGTTTCACGGGGTCATTAAACTTGTAAATGGTATCCACAGGCCAGTTAAAAACAACAATATCATTGTGTTGTACTTTCTGGAATCCAGGTAATCTAAAATAGGGTAAATGAGGTTCTGATAAATAAGACTTCTTAGAAGTATAAGGAATCGTATCGTGAACCATGGGCAAAGCAACCGTTGTCATCGGCGTTCTTGCTCCATAGTGAAACTTACTTACAAATAAGAAATCTCCCACCATTAATGTCTTCTCTAAAGAGGATGTTGGAATCGTATAGGGTTGAATGGCATACGTATGAATAACGGTAGCGACAACCACTGCAAACAAAATAGAGTTTACAAATTCTCCTGATTCTGTTTCTGGTTTTAGCGATCGGTTTTCTCGGTAGTGTACATCACCCACATAGTTAATGTACGCCACGTATAACCCCAAAGTTAAGACACCTAAAATCGTATCAACTGTTGATTTTTTCCCGAAACTTCGCAATGTTTCCACCCAAACAACAGGAATCATAATCAAGTTTACAATTGGAATAAACAATAGAATTACCCACCACCAAGGGCGATTGATAATTTTCATTAATACTACGCCATTATATACTGGAACAGCGGCTTCCCATGCTTTTCTTCCTGCTTTTACATATAATTTCCAAGTTCCTATAAAGTGAATCACTTGGATCAACAGGAAAAAAATAAACCATTGTGCTATTGTCATACTTTTTTATTTTTTTAGAATCCCAATTTACTTATTTTTTCAAATTAAGTACGTCTTTCATTGAGAAAATACCTTTTTTATCTTTAATCCACTCTGCTGCGATGACAGCCCCTAAGGCAAATCCTTCGCGATTGTGAGCGGTGTGTTTAATTTCAATTTGATCGATGGTTGAGTCATAACACACGGTATGTGTTCCGGGCACTTGATCTTCTCTTACCGCATCAATGTGTATTTGCTTGTCTGTCGCTTGAGGGTCTAAGGTCCAGCTTTCATAACGAGAATTTGCTAAAATCCCCTCTGCTAAAGTGATTGCTGTTCCACTTGGCGCATCTAATTTTTGTGTATGGTGAATTTCTTGCATGGAAACGTCATATTGCTCAAAATTTTTCATCATTTTGGCTAAGTAGTCGTTCAACTCAAAGAAAATATTCACCCCTAAACTAAAGTTGGAACCATATAAGAAAGCGCTGTCCTTCATCTTACAAAAATCAACAATTTCACTATACTGTTCTAACCATCCAGTTGTTCCACATACAACGGGAACACGAGCCGTTAAAGCTTCTTGAATATTAGCAACAGCAACTGAAGGCACACTAAAGTCAATAGCCACATCGGCTAGTTCCAGGCTACCTGTTACTTGTTCTCTCTGTTTGATATAGACAATTGAATGTCCTCTTTCGACGGCGATACGCTCAATGATTTTACCCATTTTGCCATAGCCTAATAATGCAATATTCATAAATTAGATTCAGATTAAAAGCGATATTGTACATTAATCGCATATTGGTACTGCTGCTGTTGAATCAAACCTTTTTGATCTAATTCAATTACGGGCTTGATGGTTAAGTTTTCGTTTACGTTGAATTGCATCAAATGCGCATCCACGTTCGCATCAACAATACTCAACACATAGAATCCAACAGCGATAACAACAGATAAATCTCTATTTTTGCGATAGAAATTCTGTCCGTCTAGCAAACGTTGATCATCTAATCCTGCTAGGGTTTCATCCGTTTTATCTACTTTCCCTTGTAATCTATTTTTATATTCGTTTCGATAACGATCATAATTGCGTTGATTATCCGCCCAAAAGTAAACGGGAATTCCAATTCCAGCATAAACGAGTGGAACCTTCCAGTATTTTTTGTTGTAAATCTGTCCCAAACCAGGAACGATTGTAGTATAGAATGCGGCACGAGAGGGTGCGACAGGATCAAGAGGCTTATATGCTGCCTCTTTCTTTCTTTTTTCTTTTTTACTCTCTTTGTCAATTCCGTCTTCTTCTTGTGCAAAACTTGTCACTTGAAAAAGCAAACTGAAAATCATTATCAATAAAAATTTACTTCTCACTACTTTTCTAAAAGTTTGATAATACGCTCTAAATCTTCTTCTGAGTAAAAAGGAATGGTGATTTTTCCTTTTCCGCTCTGGCTTGCCTTAATATCTACCTTTGCTCCAAAGAACTTGCCAAATGACTGTCTATACGTTTCTGGTACGACAGCTTGAGGTTTAGGCTGTGCTTTTACACTTGCTTGTCCTTTATCACCTTCTTGATAGTTTTTCACCAAGGCTTCCGTTTCGCGAACAGATAAGTTTTCGGCGATAATTTTATGGTAAATATCCGTTTGTACGTCTAAATCATCAATAGTAATGATAGCTCTTCCGTGTCCCATTGTAATAAAACCATCTCGAATTCCGGTTTGTATGATTGGATCTAACCTCAGCAAACGCAAATAGTTCGCAATGGTCGATCGCTTTTTACCTACACGATCACTGACTTGCTCTTGTGTTAAGCTAATTTCTTCCATCAAACGTTGATATGACATGGCAATCTCAATGGGGTCTAAATCATGGCGTTGGATATTTTCAACCAAAGCCATAACAAGCGAATCATTGTCGTTTGCGATGCGAATATAAGCAGGAATCGTGGATAAGCCAGCAATTTTAGAAGCTCTTAACCTTCTCTCCCCTGAAATTAACTGATATTTATTAAAATCAATTTTTCGAACCGTAATCGGCTGAATCACACCTAGCTCACGAATACTACTTGCTAACTCTTGGAGAGACTCTTCATTAAAATTGGTACGAGGTTGAAAAGGATTAATCTCAATTGCTTCTAAATCCAATTCAATGATATTCCCTACAACTTTGTCTGCATTTGTATCGTCAATCGACTTGATATCGTTATCAGGATCTTTTAACAGCGCTGACAATCCTCTTCCTAAAGCTTGTTTTTTTATTGCTTTTGCCATAGTTTATCTTTCCTCTCCTATTTTTTAGTGATTCTTTTTTACTATTTCCTCCGCTAAATTAATATAATTTGTAGCACCTTTACTTGTTGCATCGTAATTTATGATACTTTCACCGAAACTTGGTGCTTCACTTAATTTCACATTGCGTTGAATAATGGTATCAAAAACCATGTCGTTGAAGTGCTTTTGCACCTCTTCTACTACTTGATTAGACAAACGCAAACGCGAATCATACATCGTCAACAACAGTCCTTCAATATCCAATTTAGGGTTGTGAATACGCTGTACACTTTTAATCGTATTCAATAGTTTACCCAATCCTTCTAGTGCGAAGTATTCACACTGAATCGGAATAATTACTGAGTCCGCAGCGGTCAATGCATTTAATGTCAACAATCCCAGCGAAGGAGCACAATCAATAATGATATAATCATATTTATCCTTAATTGACTGTAAGGCTTCTTTAAGCATATATTCCCTATTTTTCTTATCTACTAGTTCGATTTCAATCGCCACTAAATCAATATGAGCTGGAATTAAATATACATTGGGGGCTGTGCAATCAACTACAGCTTCAGCAGGAGTACAGCTGTGTTCTAGAACTTCATACGTCCCTACTTCAACAGCATCTACATCCACACCTAAACCAGAAGTAGCATTAGCCTGAGGATCGGCATCAATCAACAATACCTTTCTTTCAAGTGCTCCTAACGAAGCAGCTAAATTCACAGAAGTCGTTGTTTTACCAACTCCACCCTTCTGATTTGCAACAGCTATAATTTTCCCCATTTTTTTCGTATCAAAAATTTTTTGAGTGGTAAAAATACAATTAATTATCTGTATATAAAATCTATTTTATTAACATTCTCAATTGATAACCTTGAATTAAAAAAAGGGTAATCTCTTATTATACAAAAGAATACCCTTTTTTTTACTTATTTTATTTGCAGCTTTATTTCTTGCGTGCACTCGCTTCCAATTGATCCCACATGGCTTCTGGAATCTGATCGAGCATATTAAACTCTCCCGCACCTTGCAGCCATTCCCCTCCGTCAATGGTAATAACTTCTCCATTGATATAACTAGAAAAATCGGAAATTAAGTAAGCGGCTAAATTAGCAAGTTCCTGATGCTCACCTACTCTGCGCAATGGGATCTTCTTCGTTAGGTCAAATTTCTCTTTTAAATCACCTGGCAACAGGCGATCCCAAGCTCCTTTTGTTGGAAAAGGTCCTGGCGCAATGGCATTGAAACGCATGCCATATTTTGCCCATTCGACAGCCAAACTTCTCGTCATGGCCAACACCCCAGCTTTTGCCACAGCAGAGGGTACAACATAAGCCGATCCAGTCCACGCATAGGTGGTGGTAATATTTAATACAACGGTATTGCGTTGTTTTTGTTCAATCCAGTGTTTTCCTAAAACCAAGGTACAGTTTTTCGTTCCCTTTAATACGATATCAACAATGGTATCAAAAGCATTTGAAGACAATCTTTCTGTTGGTGAAATAAAATTTCCCGCAGCATTGTTGAGTAAGACATCTACTCTTCCCCATTTCTCCAATACTGCTTGCAGCATTTGCTCAACTTGGTCATAGTGTCGCACATCACAACTCACAGGGAAGCACTCTCCTCCTGTTTGTTCTTCTAACTCTTTGGCTGTTTGCTGTAATTTATCTAAATCACGAGAAGTAATCACGACTTTCGCTCCAATCTCCATAAAATACGCAGACATGGATTTTCCCAAACCACTTCCTCCTCCTGTAACAATAACGACTTTATCTTTTAATGCCGTTGGTGGCAACATTTTTTCGGTATAACTCATGGTGTTTTTTCTTTTTGATAATTCTTAAAGATACAAAAAAGGAAGTTGATTTTCTTTCCTCTCGATTTAAAAACTTTATTTTAAAGAGGGTGAGAGGGTGAGAGGGTGAGAGGGTGAGATGGTGAGGTGGTGAGGTGGTGAGAGGGTGAGGTGGTGAGAGATGGTGAGAGGGTGAGAGGGTGAGATGGTGAGATGGTGAGAGAGTGAGAGGGTGAGAGGGTGAGAGGGTGAGAGGGTGAGAGGGTGAGAGGGTGAGAGGGTGAGAGGGTGAGAGGGTGAGAGGGTGAGAGGGTGAGAGGGTGAGATTGAACGTCCCTAAATATGGTTGACCGTTTTTAAACATTAACTTCATTATTAAATATAGTAATAAATGGTTTGGAAAAAGTACTTTTTCCAAACCATTTGTTTTCAAATTCAACTGGCGTCATTTTAGCTATTGAATTATGAGGTCTGGTATTATTATAGTGGTTGACTGCTTTTTTAATTAATCTTTTGAGTTCACAGAAGTTTTTAGGTTTCCAATATTCTAAATAATCATTTTTAATGGTTCTATTAATACGTTCAGCATAGGCATTATCTTGTGCAGAAGAGCCATACTAATATTTATTCCTTTGTTTTTAAGCAACTGAACATATCCCTTATAAGTATATTGACTTCCTCTGTCCGAATGATGGATCAAAGGAGGAGTATTGTTTTTAAAAGCCATGTTTAAGGCTTTTATATTGGCTTGTGCTCTCATATTATCAGAGATGTGATAACCTACAATTTTCTTTGTATAAACATCTATAATAAAGACAGCATAATAAAAAGTTTCTCCTATTCTGATATAAGTTATATCTGATTGCCATATGGTTGAAGGAGCATTTACCTGCATGCCTTTAATTAAATTTGGATAGTGTATAGTAGAAGCTACTGTAGTTTTGATATAATTCTTGCGTTTGTGCAAACGATACCCTAAGCTCATAAAAATCTCTATAAACTTATCTCTACCTAAAAAACTGGGTTTTAAAGTATAGTACATCTTCTCAACCCCACAACCAGGATGTTCGCCTCGTAAATCATCCACCTCTAATACAAGTTTAGATACTTCTGTATCAAAAACAACTTGTTTCTTAGCATATTGATTTACGGCTTGTTTACTAATTCCAATAGTCCGATATAAACTATTTAAAGAATAGCTTATTTGTTCCTTTTCTTGGCGGAACCAGTTGATTGTGGGGTGTTTGAGTTTTTTAATATGTCATAATCTAACTCTTCACTAGCGATTTCTATAAGTTTAGAATAGAAATCTACCTGAATTTGTTTCTGACCAACCATGCGCTCTAGTTCTTTAACCTTAGCTTCTAGCTCTTTTACTTTGTTTGTGTTACTTGCTTTCATCTCTACAATTCTTTGTCCTGGTTCATTAAAGATAGAAAATTTATAAATCCATCGGTAAATTGCAGAGTTAGGAATTTTGTATAAACGACTTATTTGAAGGACACTATAGGTCCCTTTTTCAAATAAACTAACAATCTCGCGTTTGAATTCTTCAGAATAAACACGACTCTTTTGAATTTTTTTAACGTTTACTTTCATAGGAAAATTGACTTTTTTATGGTCAACCTATATCAGAGACGTACAGATGGTGAGAGGGTGAGGTGGTGAGGTGGTGAGAGGGTGAGAGCTGAGAAATTCTCATCCTTCACCATCCCTCCATAAAAAAAGACATCCCTCGAGATGTCTTTTTTTATGGTAAAATCTTTATTTTTTCGTTTGATCAATTTTTTCTTGAATCATTGCCCAATCGTAATAATGAAATACTTTGCCGTTGCTCATCATCACTAACATGCCTTTTGGAAATCGAGGATCCAATCCTTGAGCGGTAATTTCCAATCCATCACATTCAATGGCAGCCACGGGAATAGTGGTAATTAACTGATGTTGATGTGGTTGATTGGCTTCTCCTTCTCTTGGGTAGATCAGAATGGAATTATCTTGTTGATTGGACACCACCAAATAACCAGTTAACGCATCTTTTTTATAGATGGCGATTCCTTCGTGATCGCGTTTCGCATCCGATTGCGCAAAGAAGGCCAACTCTTGATCTCCCTTTGTTGGATCAGCGTGATATTTACGCACTCCTGCTCCCTCATCGGAATAGTACACATACCCCAATTCTTGGTCGACAGCAATCGCTTCAATTTCTTTCTTTCCGCTATAAGCACCAAATTTTCTCACCAACTGCAACTCTACCTTTCCATCCGCACGAGTTTGATAAGCATATTGTTCTAAATACCCCTCAGCAGGTCCGTTTTTTCGTCCTACAATGGCATAAAATACTTTTGTCTCTCCTTCTCCTCCTTCATAAAGGGCAATTCCCATCGGTTCGTTATATCCTTCCGTTGTCTCCCCTTCAAACACCTTCAATCCCCCTTCGTCAATTGGCGTTAATTCAGGTAATCTAAATATTCGGATAGCATTTGCATTGCGCTCGGTTACTATGGCAATATCGATTAATTCATTTTGATATGGGAAATCATAGGCGATATCCACGTTATTTGGACGTGCCATATCGGTGTATTTACGCACAATCTTCCCTTGTAAATCATAAGCATAGAGTCCACCGCCATTTTCTTTATCTGTTCCAATAACCAAACTTTTGGATTGATCGATTTTGTTAATCCAAATGGCGGGATCATCGGTATCAAAAACCGTTTGTTCTGTTACAACCCCTGGTTGAATGGCATCTGGAGCTACTGGAGCTAATTTATCTTTACAGCTTGTTAGCAATGCCAAGCTAAGTAAGAAGTATATTGTTTTATTTTTCATTATTTTTTCTTTTGAATGGCATGGGTATAAATAACTTCTCCATTTTCTTTATTTGCTTTTACCACCTGCACTGTCAAGGTATTATTCAGAATTGAAAAGGTCATAAACCCCGGTTCAGCTGCTGTAAAAATCGTGTGCTCCATGGTTCCTGTTGGGCGAACTTCACTCGCTGCACCCGATAAGAATTGGGTCGTATATCTATTCTTGGGTTTGATGATTTGCAGATCGTGTTCATGTCCACAGATATATGCATCTACTTGATGGCGATCAAAGAAATCGGCAAATTGCTGCTCGAATCCTTGGGTATCTTTATTGACTTTTCGCTTTCCTCCGCTGTACATCGGATGGTGTCCTACCACAATTTTCCATTGGATATCTTCCCCTGCTTGTCCCAGTGTTTCTTCCAACCACTGCAGCTGCTTGGCTGTATCTTGTTCTTTTAAATCTCCGTATTTGGCACTTTTTCGGTAATTATCAATAAACGGATTGGTATCCATTACCACCAACAACAGTTTTTTTCCATTGTCCAATTTAAACGTTTTACTGTAATAGCGGTCTGGCATATTCCAACGTCTGCTGATTTTAGAATAATCCACTTGTGCTTGTACGTTCCCCAAATAATCGTGATTTCCCAAAGCAACATACCAATCGGCATAGAGTGACGGATTGGTATACACTTGTTCAAAAGAAGATGTCCAATGATAATCCTGTGTACTCGCTACGCCATTGGGATAGAAATTATCCCCAACCGAAACGACAAATTCTCCATCAAGTACCACCATAGCGTTGCCCATCTCTCGGGCTACTTCTTTTTGATAATAATCCCCTACACGTCCAAAATCCCCTAAAACTAAGAAATTAAAACTGTCTTCTTGGTATTGTAAACTCGGGATATTTTGTCCAGAATAGCCTGTGCTCTTTTCGTATTCAAAAGGCGTTTGTGCCTGGGCTAACCCCGTGAAACTAAGTAAAAATAAAGTATATAGTATGTTCTTCATCTGTTGTGTATGAAAAAAAATTACAGCCAATAGAACTATTCGCTGTAATTTTCTTGTGTATGGTTTATTTTATAAATCAAATTTTAGTCCCAACGTAAACTTCGGTTGGTAGTATTCCATTTGTTTTACGCGGTTACTCACCCCTTGGTAATAGCGCAACGGTTGATTCGTTAAGTTATTCGCTTCAGCAAATACGCGTAAATACGAAGTGATTTTATAAGAGGCATTGGCATCTAAAAACAATTGTTTGTCGTAGTAACTATCTTCAAAACTGTTTCCTCCTAAAGCATCTAAGTAATCCGAAGCATAGTTTAAGGAAATACGCGCAGAGAAGCGTTCATTTTCCCAAGATAAAGATCCGTTAAACATATGAGGAGCTGACCCTGGTAATTCCATATTTTTTCTAACTTCTCCATCCGCATTGGTAATTCCCTTTGCCTCTGAATGGGTGTAGGTATAGTTTACATAAATACCCAATCCCTTAAAGAATTTCCCTGGAATAAAATCCAATTGTCTCTGAAACGCAACCTCAACTCCAAATAAGTTCACTTGATCTCCATTGCGCTGTTGCATAAACTTCCAGTTATCCCCTGCTTTAATTGGGTTTACTTGGTCTGGGAAAGCCGCATTGAAATTATCCTGGTTGAATGAATCTGAACGATAGGTGTAAATAAAGTCATTTAAATTTTTGTAGAACACTCCTGCAGAAAACATCCCTACCGATTGGAAGTATTTTTCTGCCATTAAGTCAAAGTTATACGCATAGGTCGCTTTCAAATCAGGATTACCTGCTGCAAGAGCATTATCTTGAGAGACTACACTGATATACGGAGCTAAAGCGTAATAATCGGGTCTTGCTAAAGCCGTTGTAAAAGCTGCTCTATAGATCCAATCGGTATCCGTTTGATATTTAAACGTCAAACTCGGCATTACATTGGTATAGCTGTTGGTATTGTTTACCTCTCCAACTAAATCACTCTCATCCACAATGTGATTTCCGGTATAATCAATACTCGTATGCTCTACACGAGCTCCAACAATCATGGATAAGTTTTCATTGAAATCTTGATCCCAACGGATATATCCTGCGTAAATTTTTTCTTTGGCTTTGTAATTCAACGCCAGGTATTCTTCTGGTTTGGCTTCTTTTTCAAATAAAGTAGCCTTGTTGAGATCCAATCCTCCTAAGTATTCTTTAGAAGCAAAATATCCAGGAACGTATTTACTTCCTGGCTGAAAGTCTTTTCCGTCGTAGAAGTTGTTTGGAACCTCAGCTAACTTACCGATTGCATTGGGAGCAATAGGTGTATATTCATAGAACATATTATCGCGTTTCTTGTCTTTTAGACGCAAACGTCCTCCAAAGCGCAAACGCCCTTTTTGATCTTCAATTACGGAGAAAGGAATTCTAAAATTCAATTTAGCCCCAAACTCACTGTCTTTGGTAAAGTTGTGGTTTTCCGTTAATTTTCTAAAGCTAAAGTTTTCGGGTGTATCTTTTGCAGCCGTGATTAAAGGAAAATCGCCATTGGACAAATCTTCTATCATCGCTACTTTCTTGTTTTGAAAATCCAAATAACGCTCACCTGGTCTATCTTCTGAAGCACGCGCATAGTTTACCGACCAATCCATATCCAAATTACTCGACCATAAATGCTCACCACTTAAGGCGTAATTTTGTACGCGTTGATCTTCTAAACGCGTATTCTTATTGCGGTTATTGTCGATTCCTCCTTTTGTTTCTCTGCGGATATCTCCTTTATACCCTGTGATATTGTTCTCTGCATCATATTCAGGCGTAATCCCTCTATAACGCACGCGGTAACGATTTTCTCTGTCATCTCTCCAGTTGTACATCGCACTGGCATAAATCGTATGGTTGTCATTGATTTTATAGTCAAAAGCTCCTGAGAAACTGCGGCGTACACGTTGTACATCATATTTTCTAATGTCATATTCACTGATATACACATTGCCGTGATCATCTTGATCCCATACCCCTTCTACGTTGTCAGAACCAAAGTTATTGCTGTTGTACGATCCACTTAAAATCATCCCAAATTTAGAATCCAAGAAGCGGTTTCCATACACAAAACTTCCGATGTAATTCCCTTTCTCTCGAATGGGGTTGTATCCTCCCGCCACGGTTGCTGAAATACGCTCTCCATAAGGCGAAGCGCGAGTAATCAAATCAACCGATCCTCCAATCGCATCCGCATCCATATCTGGGGTTAAGGTTTTATTTACTTCAATAGACGAAATCATGTCCGAAGGAATTAAATCCATCTGTACATTTCGATTGTCTCCTTCTGCAGAAGGAATGCGGTCACCATTTAAAGTGACAGAGTTTAAGCTTGAAGCCAATCCTCTAATTACAATATTACGTGCCTCTCCTTGGTCGTTTTGCATCGTAATTCCCGGTACGCGTTTTAACGCATCCCCTACGTTAGAATCGGGAAAACGCCCCACTTGATCCGCCGAAATTACGTTGGTTACATTGGCGTTGTTCTTTTGTTGATTTAACGCCTTGGCTTGTCCTTTTAGACGATCTCCTATAATAACGATCCCCTCTAAGGTTTGAATATCGGTAGATAAACTGAGGTTGATTACTGTATTTTGTCCTGCCGTCACTTCTACCTCTTGTTCGATAGGAGCATATCCGATATAACTAACAGATAAGGTATAGTGTCCCACAGGTATATTTAAAAACTCATAATAACCATTGGTATTGCTAATAGTATATTGTTTTCCGTTATTTAATAGTACGGCTGCTCCTGGAAGCGAGCTTTTATCTGTTGCATCAATCACGCGTCCGGATACAATACCATGTTTTTTATCCGCATTTTGCGCTTGTAAGGTCCACGCCAAACAAAGGGTAAAAAAGAATAAGAAGTACTTTACTTTCATCATAATAACATTGAATAGTTTTAGACAAACTTAGTCCTCCCCCTATGAAAAGGTGTTTCGATATCGTTATGATTGTGTTTCGGTTTTGCTTGTTGTGTTAAGTAATAGGTTGTCTTTTTAAGGGAATGTTATTGGTGGTATTGGAGAGAGGAAAGAGGAAAGAGGAAAGAGGAAAGAGGAAAGAGGAAAGAGGAAAGAGGAAAGAGGAAAGAGGAAAAGGGTAAATTCTCTAATCTAATAATATTCTGTCTTCAATCAACAATCTTCGTTATGAGAAAGAAAAAATCGGAGCGTAGTGAAAATCGGAGCGTAGCGTAGATTCATCGAACACCAAAACCAAATCGTAACGCAGTGGAGATTCATCGAATACCAAAACAAAACATAAACCTAATGAGATAATATAAACCTTGTGAGATATATTCATCGAACACCAAAATAAATATTAACCAATGAGATAGAGAAGAAATGAGAGGTGGGTGGATTTTCGTTTAAAGATTAAATGCTCTTAAATCAGAAAAACTAAACCGTCAACTGTTAACTGTTCACCGTAAACAAAAAAGAGGCCATGCATCGCATGACCTCTTTTATTTCGTAAAATCAAATTCTACATTTGACTTTCTTCTAACTGCTGTTTTTTAGCTTTCTTCTCTTTTAATAACTCCATTGCGCCTCCAGTTGCCCAGTAGCAAGCGAAACCAATTAAGAATATCAAAAGCCAAAACGCCATTGTAATAACGGTCATGGCAACGATGAAACCTAAATACTGTTGAAATTCAAACATTTTATTCCTGATTTTTTTTGTATACGTCCCAAATATACATCCTTTTCTCGATTTGACAATACCTCTTATTTTATTTTACCCCTTCTTTAGAATCAAACTAAATAATTCAGTACCTTTAAGGTAATTTTAAATACAAATCACAACATGGACTATAGAATAGAAAAAGACACAATTGGAGAAGTACAAGTACCCAAAGACAAATATTGGGGTGCACAAACAGAGCGTTCGAGAAACAACTTTAAGATTGGACCCGAAGCATCCATGCCTCATGAAATTATTGAGGCTTTTGCTTATTTAAAAAAGGCTGCTGCTTATGCCAATTTTGATTTAAACGTATTGAGTCAAGAGAAAAGAGATGCGATTGCACAAGTGTGTGATGAAATTATTGCGGGAAAATTAGACGATCAGTTTCCTTTGGTGATTTGGCAAACGGGTTCTGGTACACAATCCAATATGAATGTCAATGAGGTGGTTGCTAATCGCGCGCAAGTACTAGCTGGTTTTGAGATTGGAGAAGGAGAACCGGTGTTGAAAGCCAATGACGATGTCAACAAATCACAATCTTCGAATGACACCTACCCTACGGCTATGCATATTGCAGCATATAAAGCAGTAATTGAATCGACGATTCCTGGGGTTACTCAACTAAAAAACACCTTGGCTGCCAAAGCGAAGGAATACAAAGACGTAGTAAAAATTGGACGTACCCACTTAATGGATGCAACGCCGCTAACCTTAGGGCAAGAAATTTCGGGTTATGTCGCGCAATTGGAACATGGCTTAAAAGCACTACAAAATACGTTACCTCATTTGGCAGAATTGGCTTTGGGTGGAACAGCTGTAGGAACGGGATTAAATACGCCTGTTAACTATGATGTCGTAGTGGCTAAACACATTGCGGATTTTACAAACTTACCTTTTGTTACGGCTCCGAATAAATTTGAGGCTTTAGCCGCTCATGATGCTATTGTAGAAACGCATGGTGCGCTGAAGCAACTAGCGGTTTCCCTCTATAAAATTGCCAATGACATCCGCATGCTGGCTTCTGGACCTCGTTCGGGAATCGGTGAGATTATCATCCCTGCGAATGAACCTGGATCTTCTATTATGCCAGGAAAAGTAAATCCAACCCAATGTGAAGCATTAACGATGGTAGCGGCTCAAGTGCTAGGGAATGATGTAACGATTTCATTCAGCGGTACCCAAGGACAATATGAATTGAATGTATTCAAACCTGTCATGGCAGCTAATTTTATTCAATCGGCAAAATTAATTGGGGATGCTTGTGTTTCTTTTGATGAGCATTGTGCACAGGGAATTGAACCTAACCACAAACGCATTCAAGAATTGGTAGATAATTCGTTAATGCTCGTGACAGCTCTAAATACAAAAATCGGTTATTACAAAGCCGCTGAAATTGCGCAAACGGCTCACGCTAATGGTACAACCTTAAAAGAAGAAGCGGTTCGTTTGGGCTATGTAACGCCAGAAGATTTTGATCTTTGGGTAGATCCGAAGAAGATGATCGGGAATTAGTTAACTGTTAACAGTTAACGGTTTACTGTTAACTGTTGAATTTTCTGTTATAAGAAATTATTTTAGTTAAAAACAAAAAAGCAGTAGAAAAAAATCTACTGCTTTTTTTATTAAATTTATTCTTTTTCGATTTCTAAAAAAGCTTTCCCATAATAGGGTTCTTTCATGAACTCTTTCATCGCTCTAGAAATTTTCAACGGAACTATATTACTTTCTATTTTTTGCGTATATAATTGATACCCTTCATCTTCTAGATTTCTTCTACCATAAAATTCATTCCCATGTCTTAACTGCTCCATTTTCTCTTTTTCAAGTTGATAGCTTAATTGGAAATTAGCAAATAAATTATCTGTGCTCTGATAGTATAAAGAACAAGAATAAATATCATTCTTAATAAATTGTATAGCTACTTTTATTCTTACTGAAGTATTAGATTCCATTAACAAGATGTCAACATTCTTAAAATTCTCCTCTTCCTTCATCGTTTTGAAACTAAATGAACTTTGTTTCACATCCATACAATCTGTCATACCTGTTCCTCTATTATTGCCAGGTTCCATACTGCTATCATACCATACCTCATTCAGTGAAAAATCTCCTCTTTTATCATAGTAACTATTAAAACCAAGATGTCGATCCATTGAAGTGTCTAAAGGAAGATAATAGTTTGTATTACTATGATTAAAAAATTCAACCGTAACCAAGCTATTATTTTCAATAGAGTCTTTTAAAATAGTTAAGGATATCTCTCTCTGAGTAGTATTCTGACCATAGAAGGATACTGTCATAAAAAACAATAATAAGTAATAGTGTTTTCTCTTGAAATAAGATCTTTTCATCTTTATATTATAATTTAAAATTGCCAATTATTACTGTTAACTTTGTTTAGATGATTTAAATAAATGGGATTGAATTCTATATAATTATCTCCCCAACTCATCTGCAATTGATACGCTTTCACCTCAGACATATGCAAAGAAGCTTTCTCATCATAGCGCCCATGCCAAATACCTCTTAATCCTGATACAACATCAATGACGTGGCTTAATTCATGTATCATGGTTAAAGTTAAACTTCTATAGCTGTTAAATACAGTGGAACGAAGTCTAACTTTTCCATCTGTAAGAGAATAATTAAAATCATCTCCTTTTTGTATCCATTTACTTCTTACTTGACCAACAGATTGATTCCCATTCTCATCATGAATCGTATTATCCACAATAAAATCAGGTTTTTGAGCAGCTTCGTAATATTCAGGAATTACGTTTGCAGCAAAATCATTTATTTTACTATGATCACGATATAAATCTTCTGCAGCATCATTTGGTTCATTATATCCTTTGGCTCTCAATCGTTTATCTACCCTTGCCTTATCAATTTCATGTTCTACCATATGCATCACATGATTCAACCCACTGGTAATCAACCCTTGTCGCATGCCCTGCCAAAAATCACCACCTGCAATAGTAGAAGAAATACCACCAGATAAACCACCACCAGCAATCATGGCAGCTTGGGTTTGAGGACTAAGTTATAATTAAACAGCAAGTAGATATAGTGTTTTTTTGTAATGATTTATGGATATAAAAATAGACTAAAATTACTAATTTAATTTTTTGAATATAATCCTAAAACTTAGAAAAGCAGTAGTAATGTTTGAAGATCCAAACTTTTTATTACCGCTTTTTTGTCTAATGGATATTTCTATCCTATTTAAAATAAGAACTCCATCCTATATCAACTCTCATAAAGAAAATACAAACTTACATTTGAATTAAAACTTTATAATCATTAAAACAAGTAACCAAAATACTTTGATCAGTGACATCGAAAGATTCAAATATATCTGGTAAATCTATTTTATCAATAATCTCAAAGGATTGTGTATCCATTTTAAGAATTTGAAGTTCTGTTATAACAAAAAGTAAATTATTGAATACTTGTGTATCATAAAAGAAAAAATCAAGTTTTACGTTATTAATAATAACATTTTCAATCATATTAATAACAATAAATTCAAGATCAATTCCTATCGTACAATATTGATTATTTATAATCTTTATTATTGGTTTAACAACATCACTTCCCCAAGCAAATTTGTAAGTAACATTATTAATTAAAATCGTGGCAAATGCTCTATCAGTCAAGTTATCGTCAAAGAGAACTTGTACATCAAGCTCTTGATATTTTTCTTTAGTAATTGTTTCTATGTTTAATACCTTCATCACTATTGTTTAAATATTTTTGGAATGATTGTCACAACAGATGGCTGACTCGTCATATTTCCATCTTTATAAAAAAAACCTACTGGACTTGGTAATTTGGGTTTGATTGCTAAATTACAACAAAACGCACATAGACTATATACTGCGTTCATTTTTAAAAATAGACAATTAAATATGCATCAAATTACTCATTATAAAGTATCTGGTTATAGTAAAAAAAGCAGTAGAAGATTGTTTTCTACTGCTTTTTATCATTCATGCATTGTGGACATTTTCACAAATACACCAAAATATTAGTCTTCTATGAAACATTGTCTATTATAGAAACTGGTAAAATAAACAGGTGAAGCTTTCTTCATCCATTCAATTTCTCTTGGAGTGCATTCAGAACTTAGATAATCATTTACTTCAATTATAAAATCACCATCACCCATATCTAATTTGTAAAAATATTCAACAACTAATAAAATTAAATCCAGCGTATCTTGGTTCTTTTTTAACGCAGTAAATACAGCACTTGAACAACACATAAAATGAACTAATGCAATTTTGAGAGAATCATCACCTCTATTAAACATCGTTTTAATAAATAACGCCAAATCAAAATAATCGTTATATTTTTTGTGTTGAAAATATACTGGAATCGCATCAAACTTGAAACGTGACTTATTATATAATTCATTGAATTCATCATCCTCATTGAGAAATACTTTCATAGAAAGATTCTCTAATTGACTCAGTTCTCTTTTTAACCAATCTAATTTATCAATTTCCTTATCGTATAATGTGATAAAAAACTCACATAATTCCTTGTGGAGAATACTATATTTTTGAGGTCCATTTGGGGAAATAATCAAATCTTGAAAAGCACTTTTAGGATCTGTTCTTCCACTCATCAAACGCAATAATTCTTTTATTTCATTCATATTTAGTTTGTATTTAGTGAAAGATATTCCGCTCACTAATTCACCTACTCTTTTTAATTCCTATTTTATAAAAAACCTTCTACTTTTATCAGATGCTTTCTTCATTGATATGTATAAGTACTTGATTGGATGGGATTTTTTCAAAATAAGGAATATATCCTTTTTTCTTGAGTTGTTTTAAAACCTTTTTATCAATAAACTTATGCATCAATTCTTGATTCAATTGATAGCTCAAATTCAAATTATAGGTATTCTCACTAACATTATACTGATAAAAATTATCCGTATTTTCAGTCCATCGCAATTTAAATGGAATTGTAATTACTTTTTCTTCTCCTTTCTTGAGCAGAATAAAATCCTCTTCCTTTTTATTTGCTAACCACGCCTTCCATGTATCAAGCTTACCAAAACCTCCTCCACATATTGAAGTTCCTTCACCTATAAAAGGAATTTGTTCATTTGTATCTAAATCTCTTAATAAAATTTTTGGGACAAAAACGGTTACTCGTTCAAAATCTACCATCAACATTTCATAAGACAGTACAGATACATCCCAAGGAAGAAAAATTGATTGGTCAGTTTGATTACTAATTCTTATTTCAAGTAGATCTCCATCTATTACTTCTGAATTTAAGATTTCTACTCTTACTCCAATTTGTCCATATCCAAGCGGAAGAAATAAAAAAAGGAAAACGAATTGTGTTACTTTTTTTATCATGTTATTTATTAATAGCTCCATTTATTCTCTTTTGCCATGTTTATATATTTTGTATGTTCTTGTGCATTATAAAGAAATCCTCCTTTATTTAAATCATATGCAAAGATATTATTGATTGTTCTTGCTCCCTCACAACCATTTCTTCTAAAGCTCTTTTCACTTTATCACCTTCTACAACCATATGCATCGCATGATTCAATCCACTCGTAATCAACTCTTGTCGCATACCCAGCCAAAAATCACCACTAGCAACCCTAACAGCTTGGATACAGCTACTAAATTACAACAAAATTCAATCTGATACATTCAATCTGGTATTTGACAACCCAACTGCTAAAACGAAAAAAGGAGATTTCAACCTACTGAAACCTCCTTTTTATATCAATTAATATCCTTCTAATGCGAAAGATTTTCTACATCCTCTGGTTTGTGTTTGTATTTGAAGACAATCGCAAATAAAATCGTCACAACTAAAGAGAATAAAGCGAAGATGATCCACGAATGTCTCCATCCTTCTACTTGCAATACCAAATCCTCTTGGCTGTATACATAGTGATTCACCACAGCTTGTGCTAAGAACATTCCGATGGTTGCCCCAAATCCGTTGGTCATCATCATGAATACTCCTTGAGCGGATGAGCGGATATCCTCACTGGTTTCGTTATCTACATATAAAGATCCCGATACGTTGAAGAAATCGAAAGCAATTCCGTACACAATCATCGATAAGATAAACATCCACACGCCATTTCCTGGATCTCCTAATCCGAATAATCCAAAGCGCAATACCCAAGCAATCATCGACATCAACATCACCACTTTAATTCCAAAGCGCTTCAAGAAGAACGGAATCAACAAAATACACAGGGTTTCTGAAATTTGAGAAAGCGAGATTAACGCATTGGCATTACTTGCTCCCCAAGTACTCGCATATTCGGGAATATTCTTAAACGTCGTAATAAAAGGATTGGCATAGCCGTTGGTAATTTGTAGCGATACCCCTAACAACATAGAGAAGATAAAGAAAATCGCCATTTTCTTTTGCTTGAATAAAGCAAAGGCTTTTAAGCCAAAGGCATCTGCTAAACTGCGCTTCTCACTCGATTTATTCACGGGACAATTTGGCAAAACAAAGCTGTATAAAAACAGGATTACCCCTAAAAATCCAGAAACGTAAAACTGGTGATAGTCTTGTTGAAAACTGATAAAATCAGGGCTACTACTGAAGTTGAATCCTAGAATTCCATCCGTATAGCCAAAGAAATTCACAAATAGCATGGCGATGATAAAACCGATGGTTCCAAAGGTACGGATCGGCGGAAAGGCCTTGATTACATCCAATTGGTTTTGTTTTAATACGGTATAAGCCGTAGAGTTGGATAAGGCAATCGTTGGCATAAAAAAGGCCACACTAATGGTGTATAGGGTAAAGATTGTTGTAAAATCTACGTTACTACCCGAAACATAGCCATAATACCCTGTGGCAAACATAAAGATTGCCGCTAATAAATGGTTAATTCCCAATAAACGTTGAACGGGGATCCATCGATCTGCCACAATTCCCATAATAGCAGGCATAAATATAGACACAATCCCTTGCATGGCATAAAACGAACCAATTTTAGGTCCTAATCCAATAGATCCTAAATAGTTTCCCATTGACGTTAGATACGCTCCCCAAACAGCAAATTCGAGGAAGTTCATAAACGTTAGTTTCAATTTTACATTCATAATTATATCGTGTATAGTGTGTAGAAACAAACCGCATGCGTATGCCCCATGCGCGTTTTTTCATGGATCATATTAAATTCTTTCTTTTACTAATTTCAGGATTAAATCGAATTGTTCTTCTCTGGACAAGTTTGAGTTGTCAATTTCGATAGCATCTTCCGCTTTTACTAAAGGCGAATCTTTGCGCGACGTATCGATTTCATCTCGTTCAACCACGTTGCGATATACTTCTTCATAGACCACCGAACTGTTTTTTTCCTGCAATTCTTTAAAGCGTCTTTCTGCGCGAATCTCAGGAGAGGCCGTCATGAAAACTTTCAATTCTGCGTCGGGAAAAACAACCGTTCCAATATCTCTACCATCCATGACAACGCCTTTTGCTCTACCTAGGTTTTGCTGTTGCTCTACTAATTTTTTTCTCACTTCTGAAACAGCTGCAATTTGACTCACAAACTGGGATACTTCCAGGGTGCGGATGAGTTCCTCCACATTTTCTTGGTTCAAGTAGATATCGGCATACCCTTTGGCTACGTTGTATTCAAAGTGTACATCAAAAGTATCTAATAGTTCAATCAATCGTGCTTCGTCAAAAGACTTGGACGAGATTAACCCCTTGCGCATGGCAAAAAGTGTCACGGCGCGATACATCGCACCGGTGTCAATATAGATATATCCCAATGACTTGGCCAGTGCTTTGGCTAACGTACTTTTTCCTGTAGAGGAAAAACCGTCAATCGCTATAGTTATCTTTTTCAAATTTGAAAAATTTACAATTAATTCATATCAATACGAACACCAAACATACTCGTGTTTGCTGCTGCGGTTTGGCGTGCATAAGAATAGTCGAATTTAAAGCGTTTGAGTTGTAACCCAACGCCCGCAGTGATTCCTGCGAAATGTCTATTGTCGACAATGCGCAATTCCTCTCCTTTTCGGAAGTTATATCCCAAGCGAAGTTGGAACTTCTTTCGAGGAAAGAGTTCTACTCCAACAATGAAATGCCGTAGTGCATTATTAAAAAAACCGACCTTTTCTTCTTTGAATTCTTCGTCTATAGACGTAGTGCCCCTATTGGGGTTTGAAAAGGACAAATCCCATTGTTGTAAATTATCTATTGTAATGTGCCAGCGCAAAGGTACATTTTCTAATTCTTTTGAAAGCGAAATTGCGACATCTAATGGCAATTTTTCTCGATACTCGGCATAGGTCTGTAGTTGAGCCCCTAAGTTTCTAGCAGTTAGCGCAAAATCCCATCGATCAATTTCATCCTTATACAAGACACCTAGGTCAATGGCTGCCCCAATAGACTGGTAAGACTCCATCGAGGAAAATACAAACTTGACATTGGCTCCTACATACCAATCGGATTGTTCAATTTGATAGGAAGACCCCAAGGTTAAAGCGACCTCATTCCCCTTAAAACTACCCGTATAACTGCCAAATTCATCGTATCCCTCTAAGTCTCCATAGTTGATAAAATTCACTCCGACAAAGAGATTTCGCTTGGAACGAAACGTTTTGGAATATCCCAAAGAACCGTAATTGGCTACGCCATATACTTTACTGAAACTCAAATCCAACTGATTATCCATCGCTTCATTAATCACGGCTGGATTCCAAAAGGCCTGCCCCACTTGTTCGGTAAATCCATAGTTTTTGCCTCCTAAAGCCGCTTGCCTAGGAGAAGAGGGTAAGTTCAAAAACTGATAGGTATAGTCTGCACCAACTTGACTATGCGCATCAGGCGATAGCAAGTAGAAAACGAATAAACAAATCCCTGCGATTGAATGCTTCATTTGAAGTTTTGTATTATGATGCTAATATATTACATTTTCAAAAACAATTGTAAAAGTTTGTTCATCGTGAGGTTTGCTCATCGTGAGGTTTATCTCATTAGGTTAATATTTTATATTGGTATTCGATGAATCTTCACTACGTTTCGATTTCCTCTCTCTTCTTTCTCATTTCGATTTGTGCTTTGTAGAGAATCGACAACTTCACAAAGAGCAAAGAGCAAATAACAAAAGGGTGACCTTTTGGGACACCCTTTTGTTATTTTATTGACTAAAGTTTACGCTTATTTTGCTTTTTCTGTGTTGAAGTTCTTTGCATTTTTTACTTTTTCTTTCAATAAAGCAATATCCAACACCTCTTCCATGCGATCAACGTAGTGGAAGGTTAATCCTTTCACATAGTCTTCTTTAATTTCTTCAATATCTTTTCTATTTTCTTTACACAAGATAATTTCCTTGATATTGGCGCGTTTCGCAGCTAGGATTTTCTCCTTAATTCCACCTACAGGTAACACTTTTCCTCTTAAGGTAATTTCACCTGTCATGGCTAAGTTCTTTTTCACTTTGCGTTGCGTAAAGGAAGACACCATCGAAGTCAACATGGTAATTCCGGCACTTGGGCCATCTTTTGGTGTTGCTCCTTCTGGCACGTGAATGTGAATCTTATACTGTTCAAACACATCCGATTCAATTCCGAATTCATCGGCATGAGCTTTGATGTATTCTAAAGCAATCGTAGCCGATTCTTTCATAACTGTACCCAGGTTTCCAGTAATGCTCAATCCGCCTTTTCCTTTAGAAATGATGGATTCGATATACAAGATATCTCCTCCTACACTTGTCCAAGCTAAACCAGTCACTACACCAGCTACATCGTTATTCTCGTATTTATCTGCTTCAAATCTTGGTGTTCCCAAGATTTTGCGAATATCTTCATCCGTTACTTTTGGATTGTACTCTTCTTCTAATACAATGCGTTTTGCGATACCTCTTGCTACATGAGCCAATTGTTTATTCAATCCACGCACTCCAGATTCACGCGTATAATGAGTAACAATAAATTCCATTTGCTTTTTGCCCACAGTTAAATCTTTGGCTGTTAACCCGTGTTCTTCTAGCTGTTTTGGCAATAAGTGTTGTTTTCCGATTTCCACTTTTTCTTCAATCGTATACCCCGTCATTTCAATGATTTCCATACGATCTCTCAAAGCAGGCTGAATCGTTGACAAGCTATTCGATGTCGCAATAAACATCACTTTAGACAAATCATAGCCCATTTCTAGGAAGTTGTCATAGAAGTCGCTGTTTTGTTCAGGATCCAACACTTCTAACAAGGCAGAAGAAGGATCTCCATTATTACTTACCGACAATTTATCAATCTCATCCAATAAGAATACAGGATTTGAGGTTCCAGCTTTCTTCAAGCTTTGAATAATACGCCCTGGCATTGCACCGATATAGGTTTTTCTATGTCCTCTAATTTCTGCTTCATCGCGTAAACCACCCAGTGAAATACGCACGTATTCACGACCTAACGCCTTGGCTATCGACTTTCCAATCGACGTTTTACCAACACCTGGAGGCCCGTATAAACACAAGATTGGAGCTTTCAAGTCATTGCGCAGTTTTAAAACAGCCATGTGCTCTAATACTCTTTTCTTTACGTCTTCAATCCCGTAGTGATCTTTATCTAAAATCTTTTGAGAGCGCTTTAAATCAAACTTATCCTCTGAATATTTCTTCCAAGGTAGTTCTAATAAAAGCTCTAAATAGTTGCGTTGAATTCCAAATTCAGCCACTTGAGGATTCATGCGTTGCCATTTCATCAATTCCTTGTCAAAACGCTCGCGTACCTCCTTGGACCATTTTTTATCTTTGCCCTTTTTGCGCATTTCTTCAAATTCCTCCTCATTCGAAAACCCGCCTAGTTCTTCCTGGATGGTTTTCATCTGTTGGTGTAAGAAATACTCTTTTTGTTGCTGATCTAAATCAATGCGCACTTTGGTCTGAATTGTGTTTTTTAGCTGTAGTTTTTGCAGCTCTACATTCATCAAACGCAACGTATCATAAGCGCGTTCTTTTAAATCGTTAACGCGTAATAAACGCTGTTTATCTTCCACTGACAAATTCAGATTCGAAGACACAAAATTGATTAAAAACGAATTGCTTTCTATATTTTTAACTGCAAAAGAAGCCTCTGTTGGAATATTTGGATTTTCTTTGATAATCTCAACTGCTAATTCTTTAATTGAATCTACCACAGCCAAAAACTCCTGATCATCCCCTTCTGGGCGAATTTCGTCGCATTCTTTTACCGTTGCTGTTAAATAAGGTTTTTCTGAAACTAAAGCCGCGATTTCAAATCGCTTTTTCCCTTGTAAGATTACCGTTATGTTGCCATCAGGTAATTTAAGGACTTTAATAATTCGCGCCACTGTTCCTTGGTGATGAATATCGTTTAAACCTGGGTCTTCCGTATCTTCATTGAGTTGAGCAACTACCCCAATACTCTTTCCTTTTTTATTTGCAGCCTCAATTAACTTAATTGATTTATCCCTTCCCGCAGTAATCGGAATAACTACTCCTGGAAATAAAACCATATTACGCAAAGGCAAAATTGGCAATTCAATTGGCAGTTCTTCATTATTCATTTCTTCTTCATCTTCCTGACTTAACAAAGGAATAAATTCAGAATCACCATCTAAGAAATCATCAAGCATCAAATTATCTAATGTTATTATTTTTTGGTTTGCCATATTATAAATATCACGTCATTTTGTCAGTAGCTAATAATACAAAGGTAACAACCAAAATCACAAGTCATTAACTATCAATTACTTTAACTACTTATTAGTTCTATACTACCCTAGTAGTTCAATCTTTATGCCATAAAAAAACCTCGCATAAAGCAAGGTCTTATGTCAGTTTATATACTTATCAAACTATAGTTCTGGAATCTCTGGACCAGTTCCTGGGCCACCAGTTCCTGGATCTGGATTGGTTATAATTACCTCTTTCATCGATAACTTTGCTTTGTAATCTCCAAAGTTCAACGTAATCATATCTCCTTCTTTTGATTTTAACTTGAAGGTAAATTTTCCAGCATATACTTTTTTATTGTCGATCGTTAAAGGTTCGATTTTATCGATTCTAAACACACTACCTACCAAATCTTCATCTTTGTCATTCGAAACGTAAACTACTCCATTTTCAGAAGTATATTGTACTTTTACTTTCGCATAATCATAGCTACCTATAGGAAGTGTTTTATCAAAGCTAATTTTTATCATTCGCTTGCGCATTGATTTACTTCTAGCATTCATCACAATCTCTCCATTTAGGATATCTCCTTCAAATTTAGAAAACACATCCATGTCTCTAAGATCTTCTCCATTAACATTGGCAAAAATGTACCCAGCCTCGTTCGTTCCAATACGCTCATAAGGAATATTCTCGAAACTTCCGGTAATTCTGAACGATTGATTCATGTATTGATTCAAAGGTGAAGGCAATAATAAGCTACTAAAGTTTCCACTTACTAGCATATCATTTCGATCTATATTGGTAATTTTAATTATTCCATTGTTTCGTTTCGGGTTCGCTAAATCAGTTGAATTAAAAAACTCAAAGCTGTTCTCGCCAACGCTATAAGTGTAATCTATGGTATTGATATTGGTTGGAAAATTTCCCACTTGAAACTTCAAGATTTTCATATCAAAGAAGTGTCCTTGTTTTAAATCGTCAATATAGAATTGGAATTCGCCATTCTCATCAACATAAGCATTAAACTTCTCTTTCTTAACAAAAGTTGTATCTGGAAGTGTAACTGTAAAATAAGCTGGTACTTTGAAATCTGGATCAACAAAATCATCATCTGAACTACTACATGACGAAACCCCAACCCCACATAAAGCTAACAAACTTGCACCAATCAATATCGAATAAATTTTCTTCATAATTTAATATTCTAATTACAGATTCAAATATATATATTTTAATAGATTTTAAATATTTTTTAACAAAAATAAATTAACAAAAAATCTTCTTTTTAATTCTTCCTATCTTTTACCCGCAATAATAAGAAAAAACCAACGATAAAAAACAGAATTAAAAATAAAATTGCATTTTGCATCTTCCCTGTTAAATCGCTAATTAATCCATAAATTGACATTCCCACCACAATTCCTATTTTTTCTGTCACGTCGTAGAAACTAAAAAAAGACGTGGTATCCGTTGTTTCAGGTAATAGTTTTGCATACGTAGAGCGCGACAGGGATTGAATTCCCCCCATCACTAATCCTACAAAAGCCGCGGCGACATAAAACTCATTGGGTGTCACAATGGTATAAGCATAAATACAAATAAAGACCCAAAGTACATTCAACACACACAGCGTTCGGATGTTTCCGATGCGTTTAGATAAACTAGCTGTGGTAAATGCGCCTAGAATAGCAATAATTTGAATGAGCATGATACTAACGATTAACCCCATACTACGCTGTTGATCATCGGCCCATGCAATTTCTTTTTCTCCAAAAAAAGCGGCGATTATCATGACCGTTTGCACTGCCATACTATACACAAAGAACGCAACTAAATACCGTTTTAGTATGGTTTGTTCTTTTAGCTGTTCCATTACTTTTTTTAATTCTTTAAATCCTTTAAAGAAAATTTCACGCGTCAGTTTTTTGTCATTTTTAAAATCGGGCAATCTTCTAAAAGTAATCTGACTGAAAGTCAGCCACCAAAGTCCAACTAAAATAAAAGAGAAACGCATGGCTTGTGTAGCGTCTTCAAACCCCAAGGTTTCCGCATTCATGATTAAACCTAAGTTCATCACTAACAAGAGTACACTTCCAACATAGCCAAGGGCATATCCTTTCGCGCTGATTCGATCTTGTTGTTCTTCAAAAGCGATATCGGGTAAATAAGAATTGTAAAAAACTAAACTTCCCCAAAAGCCGATTAATCCCATCATGTAAATCAACAAACTCAACCCAAAATAGTCTAAGCTAAAAAAGTAGAGGAGCATGCAAGAGATTGAGCCAATCGCACAAAAAAGCTTCATAAAAAACTTTTTGGTTCCCAAATAATCGGCAATTCCAGAAAGCAAAGGAGAGATAAAAGCAATCAACAAAAAGCCCAAAGCCGTAATGTAGCTGATGATGCTTTCGCTGTTCATCTCTATCCCAAAAAAAGAGTAACTATTGATTTCTCTTGCTCGGAACAACATACCATAGTACAGCGGAAAAATAGAGGAAGAGATAACTAATGCATAAACAGAATTTGCCCAATCGTAAAAGGCCCATGCATTTAATAATTTAGGATTTCCCTTTTGGAAGTTTTTCATACTATTGAATCTAAATAACCCACTAAAATAGAAAAAGCAACCTAGACCGGTCGCTTTTTTCTACTATATTTTAAAATGTCACGCCAAATTTGGCAGCTTCAGCTTTAGCAGCTGGAATTAATTTTTTCAGATTATCAATGCGCTCTTGGTTTGAAGGGTGTGTACTCAAGAACGAAGATCCCCCTCCTCCTCCACTATTGGCGGCCATACGGCTCCAAAATGAAACCGCTTCATCGGGGTTATACCCTGCAATCGCCATTAAGGTTAGTCCAATTTTATCGGCTTCTGTTTCATTACTTCGACTAAAAGGCAACATGGCTCCATATTGACTTCCTAATCCGAAGGCCATTCCCAAAGCTTGTTTGGTTGATTCCTTACTATTTGTCGTAGCAGCATCCAATCCCATAGCTGCAGCTTGCTGTAACATCGCCGCACTCATTCGTTGCTGTCCGTGATTTGCTAAAGCGTGTGAAACCTCATGCCCCATAACCGTAGCAATTCCAGCATCTGTTTGGCAAATTGGCAAAATCCCCGTAAAGAAAACGATTTTCCCTCCTGGCATACACCAAGCATTCACCTCTTTATCATCCACTAAGTTATATTCCCAACGATAATCTTGCAAATAAGTAGGATAGCCATTCGCTGTCAGCCATTTTTCAGCGGCTACGCGAATTTTATTTCCAATATCTTCAATGCGCTTGGCATCTTTTGTGCCTTTCACCACTTTGTGTTCTTTTAAAAAATCTCCATATTGCTGAAAAGACGATGGAAATAAAGAAGCATCGGACACAAAAGCCATTGTGCTTTTACCACTAAACGGATTGGTCTTACAACCACTTACCAAAAGAAGCACTCCCAAAGATAAAACTAGTTTTTTCATTCTATTTTTTCTTCAAAAATAAAACTATTCTTTTATGTTTAACAACAGGAAAGGGCTTTTTTGTTTTTTTGCTAGGTGCTTTTTTGTGGGGTGCTTTTTTGCTTTTTCGTTAGTTGCGTTTTTGTTGAACTTAATCTTTAGTTAGATCATTTTTCTTTTAACAAAAAGAAGATTTTATATACAAAGGGAAACTTTACGAAAAAGCAAAAATACAGAAAAGCAAAAAAGCCTTTTCGTTTTTTTGCTAGTTGCTTTTTTGTGGGGTGCTTTTTTGCTTTTTCGTTAGTTGCGTTTTTGTTGAACTTAATCTTTAGTTAGATCATTTTTCTTTTAACAAAAAGAAGATTTTATATACAAAGGGAAACTTTACGAAAAAGCAAAAATACAGAAAAGCAAAAAAGCCTTTTCGTTTTTTTGCTAGTTGCGTTTTTGTTGAACTTATTCTTTAGTTAGATCATTTCCCTTTCAATGAAAAGAAAATTGTTTATACAAGAGGTACTTTACAAAAAAGCGAAAATACAGAAAAGCAAAAAAGCCTTTTCGTTTTTTTGCTAGTTGCTTTTTTGTGGGGTGCTTTTTTGCTTTTTCGTTAGTTGCGTTTTTGTTGAACTTATTCTTTAGTTAGATCATTTTTCTTTTAACAAAAAGAAGATTTTATATACTAAGGAAACTTTACGAAAAAGCGAAAATACAGAAAAGCAAAAAAGCCTTTTCGTTTTTTTGCTAGTTGCGTTTTTGTTGAACTTAATCTTTAGTTAGATCATTTCCCTTTCAATGAAAAGAAAATTGTTTATACAAGAGGTACTTTACAAAAAAAGCGAAAATACAGAAAAGCAAAAAAGCCTTTACGCTAGTTACTCCCTCAGCTTATTGCCTAAACTTTGTAATTGATTTGTAATCAATTCAATTTTTTGCCTAAGTACACGATATTCTTCTTCCGATATAAAACCTAAATCTAAACTTAGAATTAAAAAATTAATCACTTCAATGGCTGAAGAGTATGCTATGTTTAACATGTGTAATCTATCCTTATTTGTTGCTCGAGACATTCCTTCCGCAACATTTGCAGTCACACTTGAGACAGCGCGTCGAAGTTGGGAAACTAAACCGAATTTTTCATCATTAGGGTAATTTCTTGTAACAATATAAATATCTTTTGTTACACTTCTAGCATTTTGCCATACTAAAAGCTTTTCAAAATAAAAAACATGCATAACTAAACAATATTAAAATTAAACGTCGTTATTCATACAAAACTTATTCCACAAGTTGATTTATTGGAGAGTTTTTTTGTGGGGTGCTTTTTTGTGGGATGCTTTTTTGTGGGGTGCTTTTTTGCTTTTTCGTTAGTTGCGTTTTTGTTGAACTTAATCTTTAGTTAGATCATTTTTCTTTTAACAAAAAGAAGATTTTATATACAAAGGGAAACTTTACGAAAAAGCAAAAATACAGAAAAGCAAAAAAGCCTTTTCGTTTTTTTGCTAGTTGCTTTTTTGTGGGGTGCTTTTTTGCTTTTTCGTTAGTTGCGTTTTTGTTGAACTTAATCTTTAGTTAGATCATTTTTCTTTTAACAAAAAGAAGATTTTATATACAAAGGAAACTTTACAAAAAAGCGAAAATACAGAAAAGCAAAAAAGCCTTTTCGTTTTTTTGCTAGTTGCGTTTTTGTTGAACTTAATCTTTAGTTAGATCATTTTTCTTTTAACAAAAAGAAGATTTTATATACAAAGGAAACTTTACGAAAAAGCGAAAATACAGAAAAGCAAAAAAGCCTTTTCGTTTTTTTGCTAGTTGCGTTTTTGTTGAACTTATTCTTTAGTTAGATCATTTCCCTTTCAATGAAAAGAAAATTGTTTATACAAGAGGTACTTTACAAAAAAACGAAAATACAGAAAAGCAAAAAAGCCTTTTCGTTTTTTTGCTAGGTGCTTTTTTGTTGAACTTATTCTTTAGTTAGATCATTTCCCTTTTAACAAAAAGAAAATTGTTTATACAAGAGGTACTTTACAAAAAAGCGAAAATACAGAAAAGCAAAAAAGCCTTTTCGTTTTTTTGCTAGTTGCGTTTTTGTTGAACTTATTCTTTAGTTGAATCATTTTTCTTTTAACAAAAAGAAGATTTTATATACTAAGGAAACTTTACAAAAAAGCGAAAATACAGAAAAGCAAAAAAGCCTTTTTGTTTTTTTTGCTAGTTGCGTTTTTGTTGAACTTATTCTTTAGTTAGATCATTTCCCTTTTAACAAAAAGAAGATTTTATATACTAAGGAAACTTTACAAAAAAACGAAAATACAGAAAAGCAAAAACAAAAGACGTCTGCCAATATATTTTGTACTTTTGTTTCAAATGTTTTTAACTCATGCAAAACAATTCAAAAAAAGCAAAACATTCCTTAGAAGTACCTAAGTCAATTATTTGGACAGGAAAGATGTTACAATGTTTCTCTCTTCCATTAGCGGCTAAATTTGCACAGAATCTCTTTATCACACCTATAAAATTCAAAACACCCAAGCGAGAAAAGGAAATGCTCGCCAAAAGCAAACGCAGTAAATTGTATGTCAATGCCATTAAGAAAGACATTGTCATGTACGAATATGGCATCAACAAAAGAGCCAACAAGAAAGCGCTATTAATTCACGGTTGGAACGGTCGTGGGACCCAATTGGTTACCATTGCCAATATTTTAATTCGCCAGGGATACGACATTGTGAGTTTTGATGCTCCTGGTCATGGTTTTGCACCCAAGACGAAAACGAATTTAACCGAATTCATCGCTTCTGCTTTTGAGATTGAAAAGCAATTTGGCCCTTTTGAATTAGTTGTTGGACATTCGCTAGGTGGGATGACAACGATGAACGCTTTGCGCGATGGACTTCAAGCAAAAAAAGCGATTATTATTGGCAGTGGAGATATTGTACAAGATGTGATTGAAGATTTCGTGAAGCAACTTCAACTAAAACCTCGTATTGCAGAAATTATTAAAATGCGCTTTGAAAAACAATTCAACCGCACGATGGACAGCTATTGCGTGCATAAAGCGGCAGAACAAATTGCCATTCCCCTACTCATTATACACGACGAGGATGATATTGATGTACCTATTAAAGCGGCCTATGAAATTAAAAAACACGCACCAAACAGCCAATTAATGATTACTAGTGGGCTGGGGCATCGCAAGGTATTAGGCGATAAAAAAGTTATTGAGCGCATTCGCGATTTCACACAAGAATAAAGAAGATTACGCTAAACTCTCTCATTATGAAAAAAGACAAGAACACCACCGAACAAGAGTGGAAAGAAATCCTAACAGAAGAGCAATACTACGTTTTAAGAGAAAAAGGTACAGAGCGTCCTTTCACTGGAATTTACACTGATTTTTTTGAAGGCGGACACTACCATTGTGCTGGATGCGGGCAGTTGCTATTTGAAGCTCAAACGAAATTCGATTCTGCTTGTGGTTGGCCCTCTTTTGACCAAGCGATCGACGGCAGTGTATCCTACATCAAAGATGTATCACACGGCATGATTCGCGTAGAAGTTGTCTGTTCAAACTGCCAGGGGCATTTAGGTCATGTATTTCCTGACGGACCTCAAGAAACAACAGGGCATCGCTATTGCATCAACTCCATTTCGATTACCCATCAAAAATAAGATACACAGTTCAAAATAAGGGTTTCCTTATTTTGAACTAATATAGGAGCTGAACCTCTTTTAGGGCAAATTCCAATTCGCCTTGATCTTCGGTTTCTATCACTAATTTACCATAGGCTGTCACGTTTCGAATAATACCATTAAAACGCTCTCCCTCAGGTTTTTGAAATACAGAAACTACATCTTTTCGATACAGATGGGCTTTGTATTTTTCCCATAAAGCCAGTGTATTCTCTTGCTGTAATTCCTCATAACCTTCTTTTAGTTCAGCAAGCAAAGCATGTAAAAGTAAGTCTTTATCTATGTTATTCCCCTGTAGCAACGCCAAAGAACTCGCTTTACTTAGGGCAGGAAAATGAAGCTGATTTACATTAATACCAATACCAACAACAGAAAACACCTCCCCATTTGCCTTGATAATATTCTCGATTAATATGCCACCTACTTTCTTGTTTGCAGACAAAATGTCATTTGGCCATTTAATAAAATATGGCAGAGATGTTATTTTTTTTAAAGTAGTTGCCACGCGCAAAGCGACCATCACATTCAAGTCAAAGACCCCCGTTACCGCTTGAGGGCTACTCTTCATCAAAACACTAAAAGTCAAGTTACTACCTGCTTCAGAAACCCAACTTTCTCCTCTTTGTCCTTTCCCTGCAAATTGATTTTCTGTGACAATTGTAGTGAAGTTTTCCAAATTACAATTTGTTAACATCGCTCTTAAATAAGTATTTGTGGACGCAGTGGCATCGAGTTTGATGATATTCATATAAAATTATTGTAGTCTAATCAGAAGCGATTCACTATATTTGAACCCAAAATTAGGAAACATATTTTTGTTAACTTGAAGAAATTTAGATAAAATCAATAAATGACAAACAAAACTATCAACAACGACGAATTGATTGCTAATATTATCAAAGGAATTGAAGCTGTAAAAGGGGAAAATACGACGATTTTAGATTTAAGAGAAATAGATAACACACCTTGTGATTATTTCATTATATGCGATGGGAATTCGAATACGCAAGTCAATGCGATTGCAGGTTCCGTTCAAAAAATTGTATCAAAAGAATTACACGACAAACCTTGGCATGTTGAAGGTGAGATTAATGCAGAATGGATTTTAATGGACTACGTTAATGTAGTAGTACACGTGTTCCAGAAATCGATTCGCGAATTTTACAACTTAGAGAGCTTGTGGGGAGACGCAAAGATTACAAATATCAACAGCCAATACTAAACTTTAAAATTTATTCTTCATGGCGGGAAACATAAAACCAAACCAAAACAAACCCAAATTTAGCCCGTGGATTTTATACGCGAGCATTGTGGTTATCGTATTGGTTATAAACTTTTTATCGAACAGCAGTGGTGTTGGAGATTCCAAACAACTGAGTCTTTCTAAATTTTTCGACTACCTAAAAGAAGGAAAAGTAGAAAAGGTAGAATTCAATCGTTCTGTTGCTAAGGTATATTTGACGAAAGATGCTTTACAGAGTAAAGATTTTGAAGAATTACAACGAAAGTCAATCCTAGGTAAAGAAAGTACAGGTCCACAGTTTGTAACTGAAATAGGTAACTCTGAGATATTCCAAAAGAAATTAGACGAGGCAGCTGGAGAAGGCAAATTAGTGGAGTATAAATCCGAACCAGAAAGCAATTGGGGCGATTATTTTATTAGTTTCCTTCCTATCATCATTATCATTGGATTTTGGTTATTTATGATGAAGAGAATGACTGGTGGCGGTGGTGCTGGCGGTGGCGGGCAAATTTTCTCTATTGGAAAATCAAAAGCCAAGCTTTTTGACGAGAAAAATGACCTCAAAATAACGTTTAGTGATGTTGCAGGATTAGAGGGGGCAAAAGAAGAAATTGTAGAAATAGTAGAATTCTTAAAGAACCCTGAGAAATATACTTCCATTGGAGGGAAAATACCAAAAGGAGCGCTTTTAGTAGGGCCTCCAGGAACAGGTAAGACACTATTAGCTAAAGCAGTGGCAGGAGAGGCGAAAGTACCTTTCTTCTCCTTGTCCGGATCTGATTTTGTTGAGATGTTTGTGGGTGTTGGAGCATCGCGTGTACGCGATTTATTCAAACAAGCAAAAGAAAAATCTCCTGCTATTATTTTCATCGATGAGATTGATGCTGTAGGTAGAGCACGTGGAAAAAGCAATTTCTCTGGTTCAAATGACGAAAGAGAAAACACGCTAAACCAATTGTTAACTGAGATGGATGGTTTTGGTTCTCATACCAATGTTATCGTATTAGCAGCGACAAATAGAGCTGAAATCTTAGATAAAGCTTTATTGCGTGCAGGTCGTTTTGACAGACAGATTTACGTTGATCTTCCCGATGTTAAGGAAAGAGAAGCAATCTTCAATGTACACTTGCGCAACATCAAACGAGTAGATGATTTAGACATTGATTTCTTGGCAAAACAAACACCGGGATTCTCTGGAGCTGATATTGCCAATGTTTGTAACGAAGCCGCTTTAACAGCAGCGCGTAAGGACAAGAAAGAAGTAGATATGCAAGACTTCTTGGATGCGGTAGACCGAATTATTGGAGGTCTTGAAAAGAAAAACAAAATCATCACCGTAGAAGAGAAATACGCTATTGCAATACACGAAGCAGGTCACGCAACAGTAAGTTGGATGTGTGAACACGCAGCACCACTTGTAAAAGTAACCATTGTTCCTCGCGGACAAAGTTTAGGAGCTGCTTGGTACCTACCTGCAGAGCGACAAATTGTACGTACGGAACAAATGTTAGACGAAATGTGTGCTACTATGGGTGGACGTGCTGCGGAGAAAATTGTTTTTGACAAAATCTCTACAGGAGCGTTAAGTGACCTTGAAAAGGTAGCCAAACAAGCGAGAGCTATGGTAACCATTTACGGTTTAAATGACAAGCTAGGAAACATTACGTATTATGATTCATCAGGTCAAAGCGAATACAACTTTAGCAAACCTTATTCAGAAGATACGGCTAAAGTAATTGACCAAGAAATCTCCAAGTTAATTGAAGGACAATATGAGCGCGCTCAAGCCATCTTAACTGAACACAAAGACAAATTAATCCAACTGGCCGATTTACTTTGTGAGAAAGAGGTAATTTTCCAAAAAGATTTAGAAAATATCTTTGGTAAACGTCCTTTTGACAAATCAAATCCAGAGGAAAATCCGATTCAACCTCAAACGGATACAGAAAATACAATCGCTTAGTAAGACTTTACTAAGAATCAATATAAAAATCTTAACTTAAAGACCCATTTAAGTTAAGATTTTTTTTATCTTTGAAAATAATAAAATTTATACATTTCGACACTTAGCGTATGAGCTTTCTAAAGAAGTTAATTAGCGGATTTATGTCAAAACAAAGCAACGAAGAGGCTGATGATTTAAGAAGCCAATATCTTCCAGAAACTGTTATGCCTGTTGATGACCTTTTCACTGTTAACTTTAAGCATAACGGCGGTAAGTTTTTATACTGCGATACCCAAACCGAATTACAAGAAGCTTTTGTCAATGTTTTGATTGAAAATGACTGGTTTGAAAAGCAAGCTTTAACGAATGAAAAACAATTTCATTCGCTGTTGAAAGAGAATAACATCAACTTTATCAATGCTAAGCAGCCTTTATTTTTTGTTTCATCCTGTGAAAGCTTAATCGCTGACGATGGAGCTATTCTGTTTTGTGACAAACAACTTAAGGACTATAAGCCGCATGAAATTCCCGACAATGTTATTATCATTGCCGCAACAAGTCAAATTACACGAACAAAAAGCGATGGACTTCGCGAGATAAAAAGAAAATACAGCAGTGCCTTGCCTACCAATATTACGGCAATCAATTGCTTTAAGCCTTCTGCCAATCAAGATTTCTTAAGTTATGGCAGATCTCCTAAAAACTTATATTTACTTTTATTAGAAGATCTATAAATTATGTCTGAAACCATTAAAAGAGCAATATCAGGTATTATCTATATTGTTCTACTGCTAAGTGCAACTTTATACGATGCACTAACATTCAAAATACTCTTTGGTTTTTTTATGGTTGTAGCAGCTTACGAGTTTGCTAAATTGATTAAACTATCCAAATACTTTTGTGTGGGTGTCAGTTTGGTTGCTGTTGCAGCTCTCTTCCAAGATTATGTTGCACTTCCAATTCAGACCATGGTAATGGTAACTTTTTTAATTTTACTTGCTATTACAGCAGAATTATTTACCACCCGTAAACCCAATCGCAGTTTACCACTAAAGATTATTATTTTTCTAGGCTATGTAATTGGTACTTTTTTCGCTTTTTTACATCTTCCTTATACGGCCGAAGGCTATCAACCACAAATCGTAATAGGCATCCTACTACTGGTATGGACCAACGATACTTTTGCCTATATTGTCGGCAAGAAATTCGGCAAACACAAGCTATTTGAACGCATTTCGCCAAAGAAAACAATTGAGGGTCTCTTAGGGGGAATTCTATTCGCTATTATCGCATCACTTATACTAAATCACTTTTTTACCTTTTTAAATGTGTATATTTGGATTGCAAGTGCTATTTTTGTAGGATTATTTGGCACACTTGGCGACTTAGTTGAATCTCATTTCAAACGAGAAGCAGGCGTAAAAGATAGTGGCAGTATCATGCCAGGACACGGAGGTATCTTAGATCGCTTAGACAGTATCTTATTTATCTCACCATTTTTGTATATCATTTTTCAAATTTTATAAGTCATGTTTCATAAAGAAGGAACTAAAATTATTTTTTTCTCGTTAGTAGTCGCTGTAATCTTTATTGTAGTTTTAGATTATGTGATAACGATTGATTGGTTAAGAATGACCTTGTCATCTATTATTCTAGCCCTGCTAATCTTGGTCTTGCAATTCTTTAGAAATCCAAACCGAAACATTACCCCTAACGACCACGTTATTGTGGCGCCTGTGGATGGAAAAGTAGTTGTAATCGAAGAAGTTTATGAGCCTGAGTACTTTAAAGACAAACGTTTAATGGTTTCTATCTTCATGTCTCCAATTAACGTACACGTTACGCGTTACGGGTTAAGCGGATTGATTAAATACAGTCAATATCACGCGGGAAAATACCTTGTAGCTTGGCATCCGAAGGCAAGTGAAGAAAACGAAAGAACGACAGTTGTCATCGAAAATCAAGTTTTTGGAGAGGTAATGTATCGCCAAATTGCAGGTGCATTAGCCAAACGCATTATAAATTATGCAAAACCAGGGATGCAAGCCATTCAAGGAACAGATGCTGGTTTTATTAAATTTGGATCTAGAGTAGATTTATATTTGCCGATTGGAACAAAAGTAGATGTGGTATTAAACCAAAAAGCTATTGGTAACAAAACGGTAATTGCAAAAAAACAATAATGAACGAGCAACTAGATAAAGACTTCTTAGAAGCCTATAACCGAATTTCAAAGGAAGCGAGAAATTTGGCACCCGATGTTATGCTGCGGATTTATGCGTATTACAAACAAGCAACCAATGGTTTGAGTCACCAAGACTTTGAACATATGTCGCATGATTTGAAAAAAGCGTTTAAATTCAATGCTTGGACTCAGGTCAGTCACCTATCCACTGAACAAGCGAAAACAGAGTACATCAAGCTAGCTCAATCTATTTTAAGCGAAGAATGAAAAACATCAAGTTGTTACACCTCGCATTTCTTTTTTTAGCCCTATCAGCGTCTTCTTGTGGCAAGCAAAATGACCGCATTGAAGTAGAGATTCCTAAAAGAGAAACATTTGTCGTAGAGAAGAAATCGGTTCTTGGGCAGGAAAAAGTAAAAACCAAACAAGGCCCTTTCGATATGCCCGCGCTTTCTTTTCAATATGAAGAGATCGAGGACTTGTTTAAACCCGAAGATCTAGCGCTTCACTATGGTGTAATTCACTTGGACTACGTAAATCGATTAAACACAGCTATTCACAATACACCTTATGTTACGGATAGCTTGGTGGGGATTCTAAACAAAGTTACACCCGCACAAATTGAGATAGCAAATTTAGCCGGCGCTTCTTATAATCACGATTTCTTTTGGCAGTCTATTAATAAAAATACAACAACGAGCCCTAATACAAGCTTATCTGCTTTGATAACTTCTAGCTTTGGCTCGTACAACAATTTAAAAGCTGAAATCACGCGAATCGCAGTAGAATTCGAAGGAGCTGGTTGGTTGTGGTTGTTGGTTGACCACCGCAATAACTTGACTTTGGTTACCACTGACAACAACACAAATCCAATCACTTTAAGACTGGGAAAACCTCTTTTAGTTATTGATTTATGGGAACACGCTTACTTGCCTTTGTATAAAAACGACAAAGAAAAATACATCAAAGCACTGCTTCCTCATTTGAATTGGGAGTTTGCCAATCGCAGATTGGAAAATAGAGAGAGGTAAATAGAGAGAGGGGAAAAGGGTAAATACTCTGATTTAATTCTATCCTTGCTTTTTTGTTTTGCTTTTTTGCTTTTTTGCAAGGTGCTTTTTTGCGTAATTCTTTCGATTAAAGAGTACATGTCTATTTAGACAATTTCAACCGTCAACCGTCAACCGTCAACTGTCAACTATTAACCTCACCCTAAGATAGACACATCTGTCACTCAACACTGGTTCTGCTTTTTTACAAGGTACTTTTTTGTTATGCTTTTTTGTTTTTTTGCAAGGTGCTTTTTTGCGTAATTCTTTCGATTAAAGAGTACATGTCTATTTAGACAATTTCAACCGTCAACCGTTAACTGTCAACCGTCAACTGATTACTATTCATCTCATCTAAACAAAAAAATCACTCCTATAAAGGAATGATTTTCTTACTATTGAATATCTTCTGTCAACCGTCAACTGTCAACCGTTAACTATTCATCTCATCTAAACAAAAAAATCACTCCTATAAAGGAATGATTTTCTTACTATTGAATATCTTCTGTTAACTGTCAACTGTTAACTGTCAACTGTTAACTGTCAACTATTAACTATTAACCTCCCCCTAAGATAGACGCAGCGGATGCGACCCTTCGTTTCCTCAGGGTGACATACAGACCGGAGTGACAGGTTGGTAAATTGCCATTTGCCACTACGAGTTATTCCTCATCATCTCATCTAAACAAAAAAATCACTCCTATAAAGGAATGATTTTCTTACTATTGAATATCTTCTGTTAACCGTCAACCGTCAACTGTCAACCGTCAACCGTTAACTATTCATCTCATCTAAACAAAAAAATCACTCCTATAAAGGAATGATTTTCTTACTATTGAATATCTTCTGTTAACCGTCAACCGTCAACTGTCAACCGTTCACTAAAACGGTACATCATCATCGTTAAATACATCCCTGGCGGGTGGTAAGTGTTGTGTCATATTGGCTCCACCTTCATTAATAGCGGAAGAATACACTCCATCACCACCAGTAAAACCTTCCATACGTGCATCTTCATCTAGGTTATCAAACTTACCAAACATACCTAAGAATTTTAGGCGGATATTGTCCAAACCACCATTTCTGTGTTTTGCTACAATAAATTCAGCTTGTCCTGCTGTAGGAGAACGGAACTCATCATCCCATTCTTCAATTTTATAGTACTCTGGACGATAAATAAACGATACGATATCCGCATCTTGCTCAATCGCTCCAGACTCCCTTAAATCCGATAATAAAGGTCGTTTAGACGTTCCTCTTGTTTCTACCGCACGCGATAACTGCGACAAGGCGATAACAGGAATATCCAACTCCTTGGCTAACGCTTTTAAATTTCGAGAAATCGTTGAAATCTCTTGCTCACGGTTTCCACCACCTTTTTGGCTTCCTCCTGCTGTCATCAACTGCAAGTAGTCAATCACGATTAGTTTAATGCCGTATTGCGAAGCTAAACGCCTTGCTTTCGCACGTAAATCGAAAATAGACAACGAAGGTGTATCATCGATAAACAAAGGTGCACGTTCAAGATCTTTCACTTTTACGTTCAATTGCTCCCATTCGTGTTTCTCTAGTTTACCTGTACGCAATTTCTCAGAGGACAATCCTGTTTCTGAGGAAATCAAACGCGTAATTAGCTGAACAGAGGACATCTCTAAGGAGAAAAAGGCTACTCCTGCTCCTGCTTCAATGGCAATATTACGTGCCATCGATAATACAAAAGCCGTTTTCCCCATCCCTGGACGTGCAGCGATAATAATCAAATCACTCGGTTGCCATCCAGACGTTAGCTCATCTAATTTATGAAAACCCGTAGGCAAACCACTCAATCCTTCTTTGGTACTAATTTCTTCGATTCGCTTTTTGGCTTGTGCCACTAAACTTTGAGCTGTTTCCGAGCTCTTTTTAATATTTCCTTGTGTAACCTCATAAAGCTTCGCTTCCGCTTTGTCCAACAAATCAAAAACATCGGTTGTTTCATCATAAGCGTCTTCGATAATTTCATTTGAAATTCGAATCAAACTGCGTTGAATAAATTTCTGCAGTATCACACGAGAGTGAAATTCAATATGCGCCGAAGAACTGATTTTTTGCGTTAAGCTAACCAAATAAGCATCCCCACCTGCGATATCCAGTTTTGCGTTTTTTCGCAGCTGAGCAGATACAGTCAACAAATCAATAGGTTGGTTTCCCACGAACAATTGATCAATTGCTTCAAAAATATACTTGTGTCCTTCCTTATAAAAAGCATCAGGCTGAAGGATATCAATCACTTCGTCAATTCCCTTTTTATCAATCATCATTGCACCCAACACAGCCTCCTCAAAGTCAGTAACTTGAGGCGGTAACTTCCCTTTCTCTAAAGCAATTACATCTTTATTAAAAGAGCTGGCATAGGTACGTATATCTTTTGCTTGTTCCATAATGCGAAAATAACTCTTTTTTTGTTACCTACTCTTCTATTCCATTTACAATCAATAAAAATATCCTATTTTCATTTGATTCAAGAAATAGTAAAGCACAAAAAATCCGAGTAAAAACTCGGATTTTCTTTATGTATTACAGGTTTAATTAGCTTTTGTATTCTCCCATTTCGAAGTACTTTTCCATGCGTTGGTCTAGTAACTTATCCAATGGAGTTTTTGCTAATTCCTTGTGTGTTTTTACAATATAAGATCTCACTGATTCAAAAGTAGCTTCTCTATCTGAGTGAGCTCCACCAAGAGGTTCTGCAATAATATCATCAACAAGCTTATTCTTTTTCATGTCATAAGATGTTAATTTTAATGCATCTGCTGCTTGTTCTTTATATTCCCAGCTTCTCCATAAAATAGACGAACAAGATTCTGGTGAAATTACAGAGTACCAAGTATTTTCTAACATGGTTACGCGGTCACCCACACCAATCCCCAAAGCACCTCCTGAAGCACCTTCACCGATAATAATACAGATGATTGGCACTTTAATACGGAACATTTCGTAGATATTACGAGCGATAGCTTCACCTTGTCCTCTTTCTTCAGCCTCTAATCCTGGGTATGCCCCTGGCGTATCGATTAAAGTAACAATTGGAATATTAAATTTCTCAGCCATTTGCATCAAACGCAAAGCTTTTCTGTATCCTTCAGGATTTGCCATCCCAAAGTTTCTGAACTGTCTAGTCTTTGTGTTGAATCCCTTTTGTTGACCTACAAACATAAAACTCTGATCGCCAATTTTACCTAATCCACCGATCATTGCTTTATCATCTTTCACATTTCTATCACCAAATAATTCTAAAAACGTATCTCCGCAAAGCGCTTTAATATAATCAACGGTATAAGGTCTGTTTGGGTGTCTTGACAACTGTACGCGTTGCCAAGGAGTCAAATTCTTATATATTGTTTTCTTTGTCTCTTCTAATTTTTTCTCGATTTGTGAGCAAGTCGTTGATACATCCACATCAGATTCTTCCCCGATTAACGTACATTTTTTTAACTGCTCCTCAAGTTCTTTAATAGGAAGCTCAAAATCTAAATATTCCATTTATGAATAAATTTTAGTTTCAATTACTAAGGACAAAGATAAAATTTTCCTCTATATAGCCCTACTATATTTTGTCAACTTTTATCTTTTTCCTGTTTTTAACAATAGCATTCAGTACTACTGTACTTAATATTAACAAGGCACCGACATAAAATTCGGGGCTCATTTTCTCACTGTCTTTAAAGATCAAAATTGCAAGTAGAATACCGTATACCGGTTCTAAGTTGATGGTTAACATCACGGTAAAGGGAGTAATATACTTCATTACATAGACCGAACCGATGAATGCAAAAGCGGTGCAAAAAGTACCTAACACCAACAACCACAGCCAATCTGAAGTAGTAACGACAAAGAATTCTGCTGTAAACCCACCACTAAACAACAAATAGAGGGACAGGATCAACAATCCGCCGACCATTTCGTAAAAGGTGATGATTGAAGCCGAGGAATGTTGTGCGAATTTTCCATTGATAATAGAAAAAACAGCAGACAAACAAGCTGCGGACAAGGCCAACATAATTCCTTCAACATATTCGGTACTCACGCTAAAAATCAATCCTAACGCACATACAACGATAAAACCAAAGAATACTTCATAGGCAATAATCTTGCGTTTATAGAAGATCGGTTCTAAAATTGAAGTAAAAAAAGCACCTGTTGACAAACAGGCCAAGGTAACGGATACATTAGACACTTTAATGGCCCAAAAAAAGGTCAACCAATGCAGTGCGATAACTATTCCAGCGGCTAAAAATTTAGAGATATTACTCTTGCTTTCTTGTAGCGTTTGTCGTTTAAACGCAAACAGCAAGAGCAACGTAATAACAGCAATAACAATTCTGTACCAAACCAAAGGTAGAGCATCTAGTGTAATTAAATTACCTAAAATAGCGGTAAACCCCCAAACGAATACAATGAGGTGTAACAGCAAATTACTCTTTACATTATCTGCGAGCATTTCGTAATAAAAATATAGCTAAAATTGCGAATGTGACATTGGGAATCCACACGGCCACTAAAGGTGACATACTAGAGGCTTCCGCTAAAACACTAAAAATCTTATCAAAAAAGACATAAATAAAAGCTAAGGCAATACCAATAGCTAAGTTGATCCCCATCCCTCCTCTTCGCTTCATTGAAGACACGGATACGGCAATAATGGTCAAAATAAAAGCCGATACAGGCACACTGTATTTCTTATACAACACAACTAAGTGCACATTGATATTAGAAGACCCACGCATGCGTTCTTTTTCAATAAAGCGCTTCAACTGGCCTAAAGTCATCGTTTCTGCTGCGTAAACAACTGGACTTAAATCATCTATATCGAATTCTAATTTCAATTCCTTAGCATTAGCAGATTCCAAAACATCCCCCTTTTCTCCTACTTCTCTTTTAAAGTAATCGTACAGCGTATACATTTTCGTTTCTTCATTCCATTCAATGCGTTTCGCTTCAATTTTAGAGACTAACTTATTTCCGTCAAATTCTTCAATGGTAAAGTTATATCCCGTGTTGGTACTGTAGTTGAAGTTACTGACAAAGATAAATTCATTCGGATTGATTTGCTTGAATACGTTCTGACTTTCGCGCACCTCATCTCTTTTCAGGTATTTATAGCGAAAATCGTTATACCCCGCACTCGCTTTAGGCACGATATACATGGACATAGCTAGCGCTAGAAATGAAATTAATGTTGCACCAATCAAATAAGGGCGTAAAAATCGCGTAAAGGAAATTCCCGAACTTAAAATAGCTACAATTTCGGTATTATTCGCCAGTTTGGACGTAAACCAAATAATGGAAATAAACAGAAATATAGGAAACAACATATTGGCAAAATAGACGGTAAAATCCAAGTAATACAAAACTGTAGCTTGTACTGGCACCTTGTTTTCTAGGATTTTATTAATCTTTTCAGAGACGTCAATCACAATACCAATAGGTACAAATAGCAAGAGCATCACAAAAAAAGTGGCTAAATATCGCTTTAAAATATACCAGTCTATAATTTTCATCTGTACCCTACTTTTGCTATTTGACGTTTGTTGATTTTTACAATCTTTCTCCTAATTGCTTCACCATCTTATTTTTCCAAGTTGCGAATGTTCCTGCTAAGATTTGTTGGCGTGCTTCGCGTACCAACCACATATAGAAACCTAAATTGTGGATAGACGCAATTTGTTTTCCAAGCGACTCATTAGCGGCAAATAGATGGCGCAAATACGCTTTCGAATAAGCCGTATCTACCCAAGTATGTCCCATTGCATCGATCGGAGAAAAGTCATTTTCCCACTTTTTATTTTTCATATTGATAATTCCTTCGGATGTAAATAACATCCCATTTCGCGCATTACGCGTAGGCATTACACAGTCGAACATATCTACACCTAGGGCGATATTTTCTAAAATATTAATTGGTGTACCCACCCCCATCAAATAACGTGGTTTATCTTCTGGTAAAATAGAGGTAACCACATCTGTCATGGCGTACATTTCTTCTGCAGGTTCTCCTACAGATAATCCACCAATGGCATTTCCTTCTGCTCCAACATTGGCAATATACTCTGCTGATTGTTGACGTAAATCTTTATACGTACTTCCTTGAACAATAGGGAATAATGCTTGAGAATACCCGTACATTTCAGGTGTGTTATTAAAATGAGTCACACAACGATCTAACCAACGGTGCGTCATGTGCATTGAGCGCTTTGCATAGCGATAATCACAAGGATAAGGCGTACATTCGTCAAAAGCCATGATGATATCCGCTCCAATCGCACGTTGAATTTCCATCACATTCTCTGGAGAGAAAAAGTGATACGATCCATCAATATGGGATTTAAATTTTACTCCTTCTTCTTTAATCTTTCTATTAGCAGAAAGCGAATACACTTGAAATCCTCCACTATCAGTTAAAATATTGCGGTCCCAATTCATGAATTTATGCAAACCACCGGCTTGCTTTAAAATTTCTACTTTTGGTCGTAAATATAAATGGTAGGTATTTCCTAGAATGACATCTGGGTTAATTTCTTCTTTTAGTTCACGTTGGTGTACACCCTTTACTGTTGCAACTGTACCCACAGGCATGAAAATAGGTGTTTCAATTACGCCGTGATCCGTCGTAATTTTTCCAGCACGCGCACGTGACTGAACATCAGTATGTAATAATTCGAACTTCATATTGTCTATTTACAGCTTGCAAAGATAATTTAAAAACTAGTCATCAAGCTTAGTTTTTGTCTATTTTTCTATTTTCTAAAAAACGCGATATTTAAATAGCAAAGCAATTACGATGGGCGCTCCAAAAATAGCGGTAATGGCATTGATGGGCAGAATCGCGTGGGGCTGAATCTGTGTAAGCATGTCACAGAGTAAGAGGACAATACTTCCCATCCAAATACAAGCGCCAATTAATGTGCGATGCGTATTGGTTTTCCACAACAAACGCGCCATATGCGGAACCGCCAAGCCAATAAAGGCAATCGGTCCAACAAATGCCGTTGCACCACCTGCCAATAGACTGGTAGTGATAATAATTAAATTTCTCGTTTGCTTGACGTTTATTCCCAGTGAAGTTGCATAGGCTTCTCCCAACAACAGCGCATCTAATCGTCGGATTAAAAATACAGACAGTAGCACCCCAATACCAACGACAATCAAAAAAAGCCAGAGCATTTCTTTGGTTAAGTTTCCTAAACTGCCCGACATCCATACGGTGTACTTTTTGAGTTGTTCTGCTTCGCTAAAATAGGTTAGTATGGAGATGATGGCATTGGCAAAACTACCAAACATCAAACCGACAATTAATACGGTAACGGAGTTCTTGACACGATGTGAGACTCCCAGAACTAACAGCAACAGCAGCGTACTACCTAAAACGGACGTAAGCAATAGCGCATAGCTAGAGGTAAGGTAGGGGGTAATAAAAGCGGGAAGCACTGCGCCTCCCATCAATACCAAGGCAACACCGAGTCCTGCCCCTGCGCTGATTCCCAAGACATAGGATTCTGCCATGGGATTTCGAAACAGTGTTTGCATTAACAACCCACTCAGTGATAGTGCTATCCCCACGAGCATGGCAACAATGGCCTTGGGCAATCGATAATGCAATACAATATACTCCCATGATGCTTTTGTTCCTTCTTGTCCTAGGAGAATGCGAACAACTTCTTTAAAGGGAATTTGAACACTCCCCCAAGAAAGGTTGAGTATCAGGACGAATAAAACGAGTATACTCCCGAGCCACCAACTTATTTTTTGTTTTTTCATTCTTGTAATTGTCTGTAAAAATGAGGTTGATACTTTGGGAGAATTTCTGGATGTGCGATTTTGATTAGGTCCTTCAGCACAAGATCTGGTCGCAGTGGTCCCCATTCATAAAAAAGAGTTCCTCCCGTTTCCCCTTTGGTCGGTGCAAAAGAATATACTTTTTTGTTTTTAAACGCATCAAATTCTTTGTAGTGCGGGTTAGCTGCGGCTAAATCACGCAGTGATTCATAATGTCCGGGATTAATCCAAAGATCCGCTTGTTGTCCTTTTTCCAGCACTTGTTCAAAAGATAAGGCTAAACTACCGACCCCCTTTGTCTCTTGCCATAAATAATTGGTTTTAGCATCTTTAAAATAGGTTGCTGCCCAACTATTTCCCTCTGGTAAATACCATACATCGGCATACATCACTCCACTTAATACGCTTGGTTGTTGTTTTTGTGTTGTTACCAGCTGTAAAGCAGCGGTATAATCGGTTAGCAGTTGATCAAAAAAGCGATTGGCTTCTTTTTCTTTATCGAACAAAACGCCAAACAGCTTGATCCATTCCGCCTTACCCAACGGATTTTGTTCCGTCCAATCTCCATTGTACAAAACGGGAATTCCAGCTTGTTCAATGGTTTGTAGTGCTTTATTTCCATTGTCCATTGCAAAGGCCATCAGTACATCGGGTTGCATATCAACTACGACTTCAACATTCAACGCCTCATTTTGCCCTAGTTCTTTGATTTTTCCAGCTTTAATTTGTTGTCGAACACTTGCTGTTGAAATATAATCTAAGCCTGCAAACCCAACAAGGGCAGGAACTTCATCTAAAACGTCTAAAGCGGGAATATGGGTAGTAGACGTACAAGCCATTGTTCGAATAGGAATTTGAATTTGCGTATAGCGCTGCAGCGAATCAGGTACTTGCGCCTGTTGTCTTTTCAACACATAAGTAAAACGCTCCTTTGCGGAAACCCAAGGTTGGATAATTTGCACTACATATAGATTGTCATACGCAGTTAACGTAAAACCTTTGGCGTAGGTAATCAGGGGCTGTTGTGTCGTTTGTCCTACTTCTGTTGTTGGCTTATCCTTGCACCCAACAAACAAAAGCCCCCCCATACACATCAACAAACAAAAAGCTATTTTTCTCATACATACTTGCGTTTACCACACAAAAATAAACTTATTTCTTCTTATTTGGAGAGCGGAAAAAAGAAAGAGGAAAGAGGTCAGAAGAAAGGAGTGTGAATTCTCGATTAAAGAAGTGATTCTTTTTAAGAAAATTCACACTCCTTTCTCCTTTCTTCTATCCGAACTAAAATAAAATTGTTTGATTCTAAACTTAATCTCTTTCTTTTTTGTAGCATCTAAGTTGAAACTTAATTGTTTCTAACCACAAACGAATAAAAACTTCCTTCGAACTTTTGCCAATCAATCGCGCGTAATGCTCCGCCATTTTTTCAACATCTTGGATATTGGCTGTTAAATGCGCGAGGTTTTTCATGCAGTTGGCAAAAGACATCTCTTGATTGAATTTCATTCGATTTAAATCCACCAAGTAAAAAACAGCATGTAAAACTTCTAATTCACCTAGTAGGTTACAAAGCACCTTCAATTGTTAAAAATAGTTAACAAAAAAATAGCCCTTTCTCCTTTTTCAAAAAAAAACGCCTGTTTACTATACTACAATTCCCCAATTTACGTTAGGAGAAAGAGAAAGAAGAAGAAGGGAGAAAAGCGTATTTTATGGGGTTAAAATAGGTTGACAAATCCCTTCTGCTGCGAATGAATGGTACAGAACAAGTGATTTGAATGTAAATTAAGGAGTTGACCTATAAATTTTACCAATTAGCACTTGTTTATTTCAGAATAAAAACTAATTTTGAGAAAGATAAAAATTAACATTTTATTAAACTTTCACTTTTGTGTAATACTAATACTATGCAACTAAATATGAAAAAACTTTTATTTCTAGCACTATCATTATCAATCCTTTCAACATCTTGTAGTACATCGGATGATCCTTTTGTAGAAGTACCACAAGTACCTAACCTTGACAACGGTTTACTTATTTTAAATCAAGGCGGTTTAGCGTATAATGATGCATCCATAGGATTTTCAAGTTTTGCTTACGATAAATATCATGCTAATATTGCGCAAACGGCAGATAGAGCATTAGGAGATGGTGCACAAAGTATGGCCTTCAAAGACAACAAAGCATTTGTTGTATTAAAAGGATCGAATAAAGTTGAAATTTTCAACCGCTATACCTTCAAACACGAAGGAACAATTACAGAAGGTTTAAACAAACCTTTATCCATTGCTTTTGCAAACAACAAAGTGTATGTTACCAATGAAGAAACACAAACAGTAAGTGTGTACGATTCAAACTACCAATTCCTTACCTTGATTAAAATCAATGCTCCAGTAGGACAAATTTTAGCTTGGCATACCAAAGTATACGTACAGAAAAACATTTCAGCAGATAAGAGTGAAATCGTTGTTGTGGATGAAAAATTCAATATTATCAAGTCTATACCTGTTCAAAAAGAATTGAAGGACTTTGTAACATTAGGTGATTTTATTTTCGCTGTTTCAAGTACAGCAGACAAATCTTTTTTCTATAAGATTGATGCACAAACGGATGAGAAGGTAACTGAATTTTTCTCAACCAGAAACACAGCTGCTAAGAATTTGCGTGTAGACAATAACGACATGTACTACACAAGTAATAACGCGGTGTACAAATGGAATCCACATGATACCAATGTACAAGTAGCTCCGGTATTGACAATTCCAGAAAAAGAATACATCGAAGCTTCAACTTTTTACGGCTTCAATGTAATTAAGAATACGATTTACGTGGGTGATGCAGGAGATATGCTAGATCCAAGCACGGTTCACGTTTACCAAAATGGACAGAAGGTGAGCAGTTTCACAGCAGGAATTCTAACGAAACATTTCTACGCGAACTACAAATAAAAAATAAAAGAGTCCTCAGGGACTCTTTTTTATTGCTACTCGTCGACACTATCTTCGTAAAAAGTAATAATTTTTCAATTATATTTTCTATTTTTACTATAATATTAATTTAGTTCGCAAGAAATAATGAAGAACAAAAAAAACATCACTTACTTCATTGGCGGTATCCTGATTGTTAGCTTACTTGTCTTGATTGTACAATCTCAATATCTCAAGACGATACAAGCGCCACCCTCAGAGACCAATCTCGGCACTTTTTCCAATCCTGAACTCGCTTATCAGGAGTGTAAATCAATTTTATCCGAGGTTTCCAAAGCTTTAAATACTAGCGATACAACTAATTAGATTTTTATGAAACGAATCGTACCTTATTTGATCTGTTGCTTCTTATTATTTACAGCAAATGTAGTTTGGGCACAAGACAGCTTTTCAAAATTTGAAAAAAATAAAAACATCAGCAATGTTGTTGTCAACAAAAAGATGTTCGAAATGATGGCTAACGTAAAAGTAGAAGCGACTAACACAGAAGAGCAACGCTATTTTGACTTAATTAAAAAGCTGACAAGTTTACGCGTTTTCAACACAAAAACGCAAGAGGTAAAAAAAGACATGACTACTACAATCTCTGAGTACGTACAGTCCAAAAATCTCAAGGAATTAATCAACAAAAAAGACAACGACTCTAAGATTGTTATTTACATCGACAAATCGGGAACGAATCAAACTATTTCGGAACTAGTCATGTACAACGACAGTGTAGATCCAACAAAAGAAAGTGTTTTAGTACTCATTACAGGAAACTTCAGTTTAAAAGAACTTTCCTCTTTAACTAAAAAAATGAACCTTCCCTTAGGAAATACCTTAGATAAGCTATAGCAAACAGAAGCCCCTTTCCAAAAAAAAGGGGCTTTTTTTATTATTCACAATAAACAACTGACATTTATCAGACTATATTATTATTATTTTTCATAAATTAGTACAGAATAACATAAATAAACACGTATTATGAACTTAATGAATTTACCTCTGTACAATTTTGCTAATGGCACATTTATGATCATTATCTTTGGCTTAGTATGTGTGGGACTTGTCATAGCGATCTTCATGTTTATGGGAGGAAGCCCAAAAAAGGAAGAAGATGACGATGAGAACAAACTAGACTAAGCGCAAGACGATATACCCTTCACGTGAAAAAAAAAATTGTGATGCGCGACCATCACAATTTCTTTTTACCCAACTTTGGGTAGTATCTTGTATTGTCTTTTTTAGCCTCCCATGGCTGTACATAACTCAATTAGAAAACCATTACAATCGATAACATATGCTACGCTTTGCCCCCAAGGTTTTACCTTTAAGGGTTCATATAGGGTAGCTCCAGCTTCTATTGCTTTGTTTAGAGCTTCTGTTACATTGTCTACGACAAATCCCAATTCGATGCCCATCACCTGCTCTTTACTTACAGCTGTATATCCTTTAGCTAAATTAGACTGTGCTAAATCTGCTGAGGCAAAAGCTAGTGTTGTCTCTCCTGAAATTAATTCTGCATAATCGCCTTCTGGTGTAATAAACTTGCGTTCAAACCCAAAAGCACTTTCGTAAAACGCAACCGTAGCTTCTACGTGTTTTACGTACATAATAGTATAACTGTACTTGATCATCTTGTGTGTTTTTCTACTCCAATATACAACTTGTCTCTCTCATGAAAATCACAAAAAAAACACTTTTTTGCACTTTTATCCTTCAAAATCGCCACAATCGTGTACTTCAAATGTTTCCAACAAACTGCGCAAGGTATAAAAAGAGGCTTCTCTAAACATGGATTCGTCAATCTCATCTCCCTGTACTTTTAGGCTATACACGGGATACTCCTCTACTTGTTCAAATACAAATGTATGAGACTGCGTTCGGATGCTAATTTGCTTTCCTTTTTCCTCTACTGATTCGATTGTATAAGACACTTGACTGTGTAAATCGCACGCATTCATCAAGGTAATCATCTCTCCGTCAATCAAGATATTCACCACGTCACACGCATAGCAATTGCCCCCAAATTCCAATCCGTATTTGGCTGTTACCTCCTTAGCTGCGGGTTCTACAATTTCCATGGGAACCAATAACTCACTGCTTATCTTTTTAAGGGCTGCTGTAGTTGCAAAGGCTTTAGCCACTTCTTCTTTGGTTGTAGCTTGTTGTACCGGTGGTTCTTGTGTTGTATTTTGTTTACATCCTAATGCAAACAAACCTACGATTGCGAGTATTACTAGTTTTTTCATGTGAGTTGATTTGATACAAAGGTAGTATTTCTGAAGTAAAAGTAAACAAGGGATACATCATTTGATGTTCTCTATTTCAATACGTCAAATAGGTCTGAACAGATTGAATATCTTCTTCTGACAATTGATTTTTAAATGTTTGGAGATGAAACATACGTCCATATTCCACTTGATCTTTTTGTGCAGGATCAACGAGTAACCAACGCTGTAAAACCAGAGGATCTGCGTTTCTTAATCCTGGACCACTACCATCCATATCCAACTTGTGACAAGCTAGACAATGCTGATAAAACAACGCTTTTCCTTGTTGTACTTCTTCTGGTAAATTAGGCACTCCACAAAACGCTTCATCAGCACTACTCCTGGGTCTTCGCTCTGTTTCTGCAATATAAAATAGTCCGCCAAATAGAATAAAAGCCGCTATCAAGATTCCCGAAATGCCCCAAATAAAACCTACAATATACTTGCGATAAGCATCCATACTCCACTTTTAGATCTAAGTAAGATACGCATAAAACTGTTTATTTTACTCTTTATTTTGCTTCGGAATTTGATAGGGATAGCGCTCGTAAATAGCATTGGCTTCATTAATAGAAAACCCTTGTTCGTTGTAGGTAAAAAACAGATCTGAAGTTGCTTTAATCTTTTCTTTCGGTTCATTCATTTTCCATTGGCATAAGCCCTTATAGTAATAAGCGTCTGAAAATTCTTTGTAGTTGACCACTGCTTGGTCAAAATAAGCGATGGCTTCTGCAAAGCGTTCTTGTTCGTAACAAACGATGCCCAAATAAAAAAGTTCGAGGTGATGCACATCCGGAAACACTTCTTTTTGCTTGGCTACGGCTTTTAAGAAATAGGCTTCGGCTTTGTCGAATTCATTGAGTTGTAAATAAGACAGTCCGATGTAAAAAGTATAGGTGTGATCCATTTCATAACGATCGCCCCAATGGGCAATACAGGTTTCGAAATCGGCAATAGCTTCGCGATAGGTTTTGGAGAAGATGCATTTGATAAAGGCGCGATAGCCCAAATAACGTTCTGCATCATACAACACGGCTTTGTTTATATACGCCATCCCCACTTCGTATTTTCTAGCCTTAAAATAAGGCATGGCCTTTTGCTGCCACAAATAGGCAATCGTAGGGTCTTGTGCCAACCCTTCATCTAAAGCGTCTTGCCATTCTTTTAGTTGAACGGTGTAATTATACTGATGGGCTTTATTGGTCGCATAGGTTTCGATAAGGCGGTCTTGCTTGGCCTTTTGTTCGGGTGTGAGTGAAGCTGCCAACAAGGTTTGTGCTTGGGGCTGTTGACAACTGATCAATAACAAAACCAATATACTAAAAGGGAGGTATTTCATTTCAATTCGTTTCGATTAAATATAGGGAATATTTGGGTAGAGGAAAATAAAAAAGACCGACGTGAAGTGTTTCTTCAATCGGTCTTTTACTTTTTTATATTAATCCACTATGATTGCTCCTGATGTTATATATTCATATAATTCTTCTGCAACTGGCTGCTCTAATTGAAACTTAAAATGAACAACTGGCGATGCTGAATCTGTCATATAACTTTGTTGTACTGAGTCTTTAATTATACTTACATCTCCCATATAATAAAAATCCGTTCCTTCGGCATCCTCTTTTTTTACAAATAATAATATTCTCTTTGAATTAAGTACATTTTTTATCTCAGGACTATCTAATTTCCTATTAGACCTAGAATCCCACGCAAAAATTGATGGACTTATAAAGTGATCATTATATTTAATTGTTTCTTCAATATCATCCGATTTGTGGTATGTTACAAAACAAGGAGTAATTTCATTCACTGTTCTATAACCATATAATGTACTACTGATATCTGTTGGCCAATTCAGTAATCGGCAAACATCCTTGCGACTATACTTATTATATAATACTAATCCATCTCTAAAATTAATTGGTGTAAACGACTTCCCAAACGCTTGTATCGAATATTCAATCGTATCAACGAAGAAGTTTTTAAAAACACCCTTTTCAAGTATCTCGTTAAACTCTGGATGAAATTGAATATGGTCTTGATTCTGTACAATTATCTTTTTAGACTCTTTAAGAAAGTCAAAATTAATATTTCTTATACACGAGTCTATTGTAGCATCAGTTGGTATGTAGTTAAACACTGTATAAATTCGCTCTTTAAGAAATTGAATTGTTACTTTTTTTTGCTCCAGCAATATTTTTAGCAAATAACTTTCTTCAACTCTTTTCGCATTATTTATTTCTCTTGAAAAGAGCATCAATAAATCGATACTACTCTCATCTAATTCAGGTTCAAAAGTATCATCAACACGCACTACAAAATTGTAATAAGATTTTGAATAGACAACAAACTGAAAAGGGTCTCTAGATTCATACGCTAGAAAATCAACCATCAAAGGTATTCTTCCTAATCTAAATTTTAATAATTGATAATCTTTTTTTAAATCCGACAGCGTAGACATATTAGCCGTAGCAATTGCTTCGTAAATTTTTTCTTTTGTTATCTCATCAAAATTAATTGTAGACGCACCTGGCAAATGCTTGCTTCCTTCGGAAATTAATCTTCTCAAAGTGTCTTTGTTGTATGAAGTATCCCCATACAAAGCTATAGGGATTAAATAATTATTTTCATAATTCCCTATAAAGTCTACAATAGTTAAAAACTCTTTATTTTCAGCTTTTCTCAAACCACGTCCTAATTGCTGTACAAAAACAATGGCAGACTCAGTAGGTCTAATCATCAAAATCTGATTTATCTTAGGTATATCTATTCCTTCATTAAAAATATCTACCGTAAAAATATAATCCAATTTTTCTTTATTATCATCAGATTCTAATCTAGCAATTGCTTCTATTCGTTCATTTTCAGTACTTTTTCCAGATAAAGCAAGTGTTTTAAATCCACTTTCATTAAATTTTGACGATAAAAAAGCAGATTCAACATTACTCGAACAGAACACCAAGCCTCTAATGATGCCATTATCACTTCCAAAGCGTTTAGCATTAAAAATAATCTTATTTACTCTCTCGGTATCAGCTAACAAATTAAAATCTCTTACATTTTCTCTATGTTCATTATTAACCAATAAATCAGAAATCCCATAGTAATGAAAATTACTCAACATATTTTCTTGCATAGCCGTATGCAGTCTTATCTCATAAGCAATATTATGATCAAAAAGACTAAAGATATCAAATCCATCTGTACGTTCAGGCGTTGCAGTCATTCCCAATAAAAATTTAGGGTCAAAATAGTCTAACAATCTCAGGTATGAAGCTCCTCCCAAACGATGAGATTCATCGACTATAATATAATCAAAGTGAGTTTTATCAAACTTGACTAAATTTTCTTCTTTTGAGATTGTTTGGATTGTTGAAAAGATAAAATCTGCTTCCATATCACGCTGGTCCCCAGAAAAAAGCCCATATGTTCTATCTTTCCCTAATAGCGTTTTAAATGTATGAAGCGCATCATTAGCAATATTTAAACGATGTACTACAAATAGCATTCTTTTAGGATTAACACTTTTCACATCAAAAGCTGACAAATATGTTTTTCCTGTTCCTGTAGCGGAAATTATCAATCCTTTATTTTTATTTGCTTGTCTTAGTTTTCTTAAATTTCCTAAGGCAACCTTTTGCATTTTATTAGGTTGAATTACTATTTCACTATTGATCTCTTTTGATTCAATTTGTCTTTTCTCCTTTAACTTAAGATACAATTCTTCATAAAAAGTGATAAATTTATCTGTAACCGAGATAGCTTCTTCAAAATCACGATGAAACTCATTCAAAACATCATCTACAATACCACTTGCATTTAATCCTGATATTTTAAGATTCCATTCTTTATTTACAGTTAAGGCATTTGCAGTTAAATTACTACTACCTATTACGATTGTATAATGAGTATCCTTACGAAAAATATATCCTTTTGTATGTGTATTGTTTTGTGTTGAAATTTTAAGCTCAATATTTTTAAAAGTTTTCAGTTTTTTAAGTGCTTCTGGCTGAGTAAAATTTAAGTATTGAGACACTAATACTTTTCCTTTGATATTTCTCTTTTCTAAAGCAATAAGTGTATTAAACAATACCGCAATACCACTTGTTGTAACAAAAGCAACGGAGATAAGAAACTCATTACAAGTATTGAGTTCGTGCAATAGTGTCGATAATACTTTCTCCTTAGGAATATCCTTATTTGTTAGAAGCTTAGGAATATTAATAGAATTAGATACAATATCTTTATCTATAAAACCCTGATGAATACCTCCAATAAAATCATGGTGTAAACTTTCACTCATCTTGCATCACTTTATACACAATAGGTAAATCTGCAGCTGCCCAATCCAATTCTAATAAATGTTCTTTCTTTAACCACACATGAGAAATATGTTCATTTAAAGTAATCTCTCTATTTGGCATATTACACAAGAAGCTATGCATAGTTAATTCAAAATCTGGATATTGATGAACTACAGTAAGATAAAGCTCATTAATTTCAGGTTTTATATTCAGTTCTTCTTTTAATTCTCTTCTTAGAGCTTCTTTATGAGTTTCTCCTAGTTCAATTTTTCCTCCAGGAAATTCAAACTTTTTCGAAATATAATCTAATTTACTTTCCGCCCTTTGCGCACAAAGTATTTCATCATTATGCATCAATATTGCTGCAACAACCTCTACTTTTTTCATACTATTTAACTTATCTCTTTTGTCTGCTTCATTTAAACGTTTATTCATAGAATTAAGCAATCAAAAAATATTAGAATTTTTTTTCAGACATTAATTTGAATTATATATATCAAATTTAGGCATATTTAATTAACATTCCATTTATCTCCATTAATAAACACAATTCCCCTATTCTCTCCAACATTGAAAATATTGAATTAGCGAATTTTCTTATTATAGACTGAACTCCCTTCCTACCTCCTCTACACCACTCTTTCAATTTGCTCGACGAATCACCGACCTTCCATGGACAAGACAAGGAAAAACAGCCTTTTTGTCGAATCCAGGTCCAAGGAACCTCCAATTCATCTCCAAGCTAATGATATTTTCCTCAAAGCATACTACAAACAGCCCCCTAATCCCAACAAAATCGATCCCATGCCCTTACATCTTCATTTGCACCTTGCGCCTTGTTCTGCTCTGCCGTTTCTCATTTCAACTATTCACCTATTTTTCTTTCCCTTTCTTCCTGAACCCTCGTAAACACTGCATTTATTTATTTTACCCTGCTTTGATGCGTTAACTTTTTCTGCGTTGCTTTTTCGATATATTACAACTCTAAAAATCATAGCTATGGCAGAATTAAAAGAAGGTATCTTTGGAGGAATAAGTGGAAGAATTGGAGGTTTTGTAGGGGTTCAGTGGAGAGGTCGAAGTTTATTGCGCACGTGGCCTGGAAAATCGTCAAAAAAAGCAACTCCAGCCCAAAAACTACAACGAGACAAACTGCGTTTGGTCTCTGGTTTTGTGCGTAAAGTGAGCGAAGCCGTGAAGCTTTACTATCCGCATGCGATGGTAAACGGCAAAAAAATATCGGGAAAAGAACAATTAATTTCCTTACTGATGAAAAAGGGAATTGAAGTGATTGATGGAGAACCTCACCTCCTTATTGATCAAGCGCTACTCGCTGTCGGAACACTACCCGCAGCACATACGGTGGAAATTCAGCAAATTGCAGCAACCACAGTACGCATCACTTGGGATACTTCGTTGATGAATATTCTCGCCCATAAGGAAGATAAATTAACCTTGTGTCTCTATTGTGAAAAACAAGACAAATGCTTTGTTTGCATTCAAATAAGTGAACGTCAAAAAGGAGAGCTTGAGCTTCCTGTTTTATTTTTACCAAAAGTTCAACGCCTCCACATTTGGACGATTTGGGAGTCTGCTCAAGGAGATAGGAATAGTTCGAGTCAGTATCACCAATTTATAAAGGAAGACTAGTTGCCATCATTAGGACTTGATGGAGGGCTGTTGTTGCACTTTACAATTTCCCCACACCAATACAGCAGAACTAAGGAGGATAATCCAAAGGCTATGCTCCACCGTCGCGTAGAGTGCTTCTTGTGTGGTATAGGTGCTCCATCCAGCTTCTCGGTCCTGAAAAATACCAAAATCAATCCAAAACCAAAGCAAACCAACAACAAGTAGATGGACCACAAGCTGCAACAACCAAGGTTTAATGCGCAAAACAAGGAATAGCGCCAATACATAGCCTACACTGACAAGCAGGGAAGCAAAAAAAGCATCCGTATAAAAATCGAAGGATAAACTACTGGAAGGCTGATCTTTAAATGGATACATAGCAAGGGACGCTTGTACAAAAGACAAGGCCACAAACAACAGTTCATACAATAGGACACGTTGCCAAAAAGTAATTCGTTTGGAAGGTGCTACAGTCATGGGGCAATTTTATTTTTCAGTACTGCCAAGATACTATAAAAACAGCGGTAACACGCATTTTTAGGCACTTTCCTTGTGTTTTTTTAGGTGTAATTGTTTTTTTATCCCTGCACGAACGAAAAAAGAAGGAAACCTCAACTTGAAACTCATTCACTGCAAGGAACAAAAAAAAGGGTGCTCCGATTGGAACACCCTTTTGCTGTTTATTTCAACTGAATTACTTCGTGTAAATCTTCAGCGTACTACCACTGGCGTAGTATAGATTTTCATTCACTGGATCAATTTCATATAGCGGTTTATTCCCATCTAATTCAATCTTTACCACTTCTTTTCCATCTTGCTTGCGCACCTTGATCAATTCAGGTCCTTTCTCTCCTCTATTGGCTACGAAAGCATATTCGTCATTTTGTTTCATCGCGTTGAAACGACTTTTTACTTTAGCAGTTAGGTTTTTATCTAACGCATCCGCAGCTCCACCAAAAGCATCTGCATTTCTATTTGCGCGATTTTGTGCTGATTCCGTTAATAAATGTCCGGTTTCAGATTTCAACTCTCCGTTTGTATCTCTATAGGTCATTGTTACCGTTGCATTCGCCATTGCTGCATTCGCTCCTTGTCCTGTTTGCAACAAGGCTCCTCCAACAATACCTGCTGATTTCAACAATCTTCGTTGTCCTTCTCCTGGCTCTTTGTAGGTATTGTGATACAGTTGATTGCCTTCGTAATCCAAACCAATGACATCGTTCTCCCCTACTAAACACACGCCCCAATCAAAAGCTTCAATGCTTTTAATGGTTTTATCGTTGTTTACTTCTACTTTCCCTTTTGGTTTTGGATCATCTGTAGAATTGGCATCGAACGTATAAATACGCTTGTTGTTATACACTAAAAACTTATCTCCTGTAACAGAATAAACTAACGGTCTTTTCTTGTCAAACTTCACGTTCTTCTTCCAAATTTTCTTTCCTGAGACATAGTCTACCATGTTGCCATAGGTATCGGTTAAATAGAAAACACGGTCGCTACCTACTTTATCTAAATAGTACACTTCGTCTTTTTCATCATCTGCAATCTCAACAAACTTCTTCCATTTGTTTTCTCCACTGTTATTCACCAAGTTCATTTCATTATCTGCGATATACAAATAATCTTGATCCACTGGAATTACGCGTTTGATGTTCTTTCCTTTAGCGTCTTTCTTCCAAACTTTTTTACCGTCCTTATAGCTAAAGAAGTTGAATCCTGTAGTATGCGCTACTAAAATTTTATCTTGATGATCTTCTAAATATGAAATATTCTTGGTGGTGATATTGTCTTTCCACAACTTATCGCCATTGGAAAGGTTCAATACATTCAGGGCGTATTTGGATGAAAACAAACTCGATTCATCTGTAATTACCACTACTTTATCTTTGTTTTGATTGATAAAGAAACTGGTAATCGCATAAGAAGTATTCCAATTTACTTTTCCTGAGCTTTTATCGATGTTGTATAAAACGCCTTTTACCGTCACCATTATCGTTGAGCCTACTGCTACAATCTTATCTTCGGCTACTCGTTTTACTTTAAATAATCCGCCTAAGGTTTTTCCTAAACTATCTACCGTTCCTACCGAATTAGACCATTTGATTCCCTTTGTATTTAAATCAAAGTTGACAAATTCAATTTGATCGCCTTTTACTCCTAAAACCAATAGCGTGTTTTCAGCAAGTAGGTAATAGGTTTCTAAAATGCGGTAACCGGCATCAGCAGAATTAAATACTACTTTTCCCGTTGCTGCATTGATGATTAAATCGTTGTTTTCTAAATTCACTAATGCGAAGGGAGAATTGGGAATTAACGAAATTTCTTCGTTTTTGGAAAAAGCGCCAATAAAGTCATTCGCCGATACTTTTGAATTTATTTTATCGATGCTTTGCAAAGCCGTCGTACTGACATAGTCTTTTTTTGCGATACTCCAAACCACTTTGTGGCTTTCAGCATCAATAGCAGAGATATTTTCTTTATCCTCTACCAATACATTTCCCGTTAACGGTTCTAGGAGAACCTGCTCGATGGTGTGCTTTAAATCCACATTCACTTGCGCATTTACCCAAGCACTACTCAACAAGGCTGCTACTACGTAGTATTTTAATTTCATATGCAATTATTAATTTAATAATTATTTTGCACACAAAATTAACAAAAAATAACAGATATAAAAACAACAAAAAAACAGAAATACAATACTTTAGCAAACAATATTTCCATGGGGTTATCTCAGTAGGTTTAGATGTATCTCAGTAGGTTTATGTTTTATTTTGGAGTTCGATGAATCTTCACTACGCTTCGATTTTATTTTTGCCGTCTTTTCAATTATTTGACTTGTGTTGGGTTTAGCTTATCGTTTAAAGGGTCTTATTCTATTTAGAAAATATAGCTTTTCTTTCTTTTCTCAAATTCATTGTCATTTGATAATGAAATCTTCTTCAATCCAAAAATTCACTCCTCTCCTCTCTCCTCTTTCTTCTTTCCATACCTCAATGTCAAACTAGCTTTTACGAGTAAAATCAACACCGGCACCTCAACCAAAGGACCGATTACGCCCACAAAAGCTTGAGGGGAATGAATTCCAAACACCGATATGGCTACGGCAATCGCCAACTCGAAGTTATTTCCTGTTGCGGTAAAAGCGATGGCGGCATTTTTATCATAAGGAACACCCCAAGATTTGTTGATGAAAAAGCTAATAAAAAACATCAAAACAAAGTAAATCACCAAGGGAATGGCTACTTGAAATACCTGTCCTGGGAGTTGCACGATTTGTTCTCCTTTGAGGCTGAACATAAACACAATGGTAAACAACAAGGCATATAGCGTAAAAGGAGAAATAAAGGGAATAAACGTATGGTTGTACCAGGTTTCTCCTTTGTATTGCAACAGGTATTTATGACTGAGAAAACCCGCTAAGAATGGAATACCCAAATAAAGGGCGACACTTTGAACCACATCCATCATGTCAATGGAAACACCATAGGCTTCAAATCCAAAATACGGAGGCAATACATTGATGAACAGCCAAACAAATACGCTGTAAAACAGGATTTGAAAAATACTGTTCAAGGCAATGAGTAAAGCGGCATATTCTCGATTTCCCTTCGCGAGATCATTCCACACAATCACCATGGCAATACAACGCGCCAAACCAATCAGGATAACCCCTACCATTAAATCGGGCTGCTGACGTAAAAAAAGAAGGGCTAAAACAAACATCAATAACGGCCCAACAATCCAGTTTAACACCAACGATAGACTTAATACTTTTTTATCCTTAAAGGCCAAAGGCAATAAGGTATAATTCACTTTAGCTAAAGGGGGATACATCATGACAATTAATCCAATGGCCAAGGGAATATTGGTACTTCCTACACTGAATTGATTCATCGCTGTTGGCAAGTTGGGAAATACATTCCCCAACAAAACGCCTAATCCCATGGCTAAAAAGATCCATAGCGTAAGGTAGCGGTCTAAAAATTTCATTCTGGTTTGCATGCGTATGTGTTTTGTGAATTTGTGGTGGTGTGAAGGTGAGGTGTTTGTTGTAGGAAGGGGGTGAGAGGGTGTGAAGGTGAGACGGTGAGGTGGTGAGGGGTTGAGCGATTTTTGTTGAATAAAAAGAATCTTCTTTAATCCGAAAATTCACTCCTCTCCTCTCTATCTCATTGGATTTATATTTTATTTTGGTATTCGATGAATCTACGCTGTGTACGTCTCTGATATAGGTTGACCATAAAAAGTCAATTTTCCTATGAAAGTAAACGTTAAAAAAATTCAAAAGAGTCGTGTTTATTCTGAAGAATTCAAACGCGAGATTGTTAGTTTATTTGAAAAAGGGACCTATAGTGTCCTTCAAATAAGTCGTTTATACAAAATTCCTAACTCTGCAATTTACCGATGGATTTATAAATTTTCTATCTTTAATGAACCAGGACAAAGAATTGTAGAGATGAAAGCAAGTAACACAAACAAAGTAAAAGAGCTAGAAGCTAAGGTTAAAGAACTAGAGCGCATGGTTGGTCAGAAACAAATTCAGGTAGATTTCTATTCTAAACTTATAGAAATCGCTAGTGAAGAGTTAGATTATGACATATTAAAAAACTCAAACACCCCACAATCAACTGGTTCCGCCAAGAAAAGGAACAAATAAGCTATTCTTTAAATAGTTTATATCGGACTATTGGAATTAGTAAACAAGCCGTAAATCAATATGCTAAGAAACAAGTTGTTTTTGATACAGAAGTATCTAAACTTGTATTAGAGGTGGATGATTTACGAGGCGAACATCCTGGTTGTGGGGTTGAGAAGATGTACTATACTTTAAAACCCAGTTTTTTAGGTAGAGATAAGTTTATAGAGATTTTTATGAGCTTAGGGTATCGTTTGCACAAACGCAAGAATTATATCAAAACTACAGTAGCTTCTACTATACACTATCCAAATTTAATTAAAGGCATGCAGGTAAATGCTCCTTCAACCATATGGCAATCAGATATAACTTATATCAGAATAGGAGAAACTTTTTATTATGCTGTCTTTATTATAGATGTTTATACAAAGAAAATTGTAGGTTATCACGTCTCTGATAATATGAGAGCACAAGCCAATATAAAAGCCTTAAACATGGCTTTTAAAAACAATACTCCTCCTTTGATCCATCATTCGGACAGAGGAAGTCAATATACTTATAAGGGATATGTTCAGTTGCTTAAAAACAAAGGAATAAATATTAGTATGGCTCTTTCTGCACAAGATAATGCCTATGCTGAACGTATTAATAGAACCATTAAAAATGATTATTTAGAATATTGGAAACCTAAAAACTTCTGTGAACTCAAAAGATTAATTAAAAAAGCAGTCAACCACTATAATAATACCAGACCTCATAATTCAATAGCTAAAATGACGCCAGTTGAATTTGAAAACAAATGGTTTGGAAAAAGTACTTTTTCCAAACCATTTATTACTATATTTAATAATGAAGTTAATGTTTAAAAACGGTCAACCATATTTAGGGACGTTCACTGCGCTCCGATTTCCCCTCTCTTCTCTCTTCTCTCTATTCTTAACAGCAACCAGAATTAGGATCACAACAAGAACTTGCCGTTTCTGGTAAATCTTCTGGTTTGATCCCACAGGCATCTTCAGCCAAACAAGCCGTTAAAGTGTTGACCAAGATAAAATGGGTTCCATTAAAGGCTAAGTTATACTTACCAATGGTTGTTTTTCCTTGAAACTCTACCTCTACCTCACCCTCTTCAATACCCAACTTGTTTTCTGATAAACGAATAATATTCAATAATTTCCCTGCCTTTAATCGATGCTCAAAATCATTGGCATTCCACAACTGAAAACTCACTTTCTTTTCGGTGCGAATTACGCCTCCACAATCGATGTATTTCTTTTCTACCTGTCCTACTTCCGTTACGTGAAAATGTTCGGGAACAAAGCTTCCATCTTCCAATTGAAAATCTACTTTTTCCAATCCGGCTAATACTTGTTTTACTTCTGATAATTTCATGATTTCTATTTTTATATTACATCGTAATATTACGATACGTTAGAATAAAAAAATGCTTTAGCAGCATTTGTCAATATGGGTGGATTGGCCGAAGAAAGCAGCGAACTCTTCTGCAAATTCGTTCCAAACCTCCTCATCAATACAGTAGCAAACGGTTTTACCTTCTACTGACCCTTGTAATAACCCGATGTTCTTTAACTCTTTTAAATGTTGAGAAATGGTGGCTTGTGCTAATCCAAGTTCTTCAACCAAATCACTGCAAATGCACGCTTTTTGATTGATGATAAACTGTAAAATAGCCAAACGAGCGGGATGTCCCAACACTTTAAACATGGCTGCTAAACGGTTTTTCTTGTCGCTAAATAATTCTGATTTTGTAATTCCCATACTTTTTACTTCTATCTATCATCGTAATATTACGATACAAAGATAGCTGTTTATTTTTACTTGTTTCGATAAAGTTCTCTTTTTTTAAGTAAAAATACAACTGCATGAAACCGTATAAAAATGGCTATACTTTGTTAATCTTTCTTTTTTTAACCAGCTCTTTTTTTTATTTACACCCTAAAAAAGAGCTAATAATCGTATATTAGAAAAAAAATATGATTATGGGAATTTTTATTGGAATTGGCGTTCTTGTTCTACTGGTACTTTGGTATATTGTGACCAACAACAAATTAGTCGCCTTAAAAAACAACAGAGAAAATGCGTTTGCAGACATTGACGTACAGTTAAAACAACGTCATGATTTAATTCCGCAACTTGTTTCTTCTGTAAAAGGATACATGGAACACGAGGCTAGCACCTTGGAAAAACTAACAGCAGCCCGTACGGCAGCACTTCAGGCAGGAGACATCAACTCCAAGATTCAAGCAGAACAACAAGTTTCGTCTGCATTAGCCGGATTGCGTGTTGCAGTAGAAGCGTATCCTGATTTGAAAGCCAATACGAACTTCTTACAGTTGCAAAATGAAATCTCGGATATTGAGAACAAATTAGCAGCGGTTCGCCGTTACTTCAACTCCGCTACGAAAGAATTAAATACAGCTATTGAATCGATTCCTTCAAACATTGTAGCGGGAATGAAAAATATGACAACTCAACCTTTCTTTGAGTTAGGTGTTGAACAAAGAGCGCAGCTTGATGTAGCTCCTGAGATTAAATTTTAATGGCATACGTTGGTTTACATACACAAATAAGACGAAATAATACCAAGTCCATTCTACTTTTATTCGCTTTTCCCTTGTTAATTTTATTGGGGATTGTCTTTATTTTGTACTACTTAGCTAGTTGGAATTGGGAAATGGCCTATGATCCCATCTTGCAAGTCACTCCAATTGTTTTTGTCGTCGTTGGGGTTTGGTTTGTTATTTCTTATTTCTTTCACAACCAAATGATTCAACGGGCTACCCACGCAAAACCGTTGGACCGAAAGGACAATATGCGGGTGTATAATCTGACAGAAAATCTATGCATGTCTGTGGGTATGCCCATGCCGAAACTCTTTATTATTGAAACAGAGGCTTTAAATGCCTTTGCTTCGGGGATCAATCAGCAATCACATTCTGTTACCTTAACTAGGGGAATCATAGAGAAATTAGACGATAAAGAATTGGAAGGGGTGATTGCTCATGAATTGATGCACATCCGAAATAACGATGTGCGATTACTGATCGTAACCATTGTATTTGTAGGAATCTTGGGCGTTATTCTGGATTTATTACTCCGCGGATTATTCCATGGTTTGGGACGAAGACGAGGTGGAAAAGACAATGGAGGAGCTATCATTATCCTTATTTTGGTGGTAACGCTTGTCATCTACTTTTTCTCAATGATCTTTAAATTTGCCCTATCGAGAAGTCGAGAATATATGGCCGATGCTGGAGCAGTAGAAATGACCAAAGATGCACATGCCTTGGCTAGCGCCCTACGTAAAATTAGCGGCAATTCTAAACTAGATACAACGAACGACGAAGTAAAAGAACTCTTCATTGACAATAGTTCCGATTCGGAAAGCAAAGGATTTATGGGAAGCATTGGTTCTATTTTTAGTACCCACCCTCCGATCGAAAAACGAATTGATTTTCTGGAAAAAATGTAATTTTTATCCAATCATACAATGAGATAAACCACCAATCCTAGGTGTTATAAATAAAAAAATCTACTTGGCTTTCACTCAAGTAGATTTTTTTTATACCTTCGTAAAAGTATTTGACTAATCAAACATATTTCAAATGATAAATGAATCATTACAACTGTTGTTCAACCTGACAAAAACTCAATCCATCCTTCAGCGAAAGTTTGATCGATTGAGTGTACATGGATTGAGTTATACTGATTTTATGTTACTCCATTTGCTTGCCTCTGATGCAGAAGGTAAGATGAGGAGAATTGATCTGGCGAGTCGCATAGGACTTACTCCATCAGGGGTGACGCGCTTACTGAGTCCGTTGGAAAAAAATGGATTAGTGGGAAGAGAGAGCAATACACGAGACGCCCGTGTTAGTTATGTCGTGCTAACTGAAACAGGGCAACGCGTCTATGCTGAAGCAAAAGTAACAGCAGAGGCTGTTGCCGTGGAATTACTTCCTAAAGTAAAAAGCAACCAACTACAAGCGGTTATGGACTTGTTTAGACAAATTGACAAGGAATAATTGTTGATGATGGATTAATTGGTTAGTTTGATTAATCGGTTAACCCTCCTAACCCTCCTAACCCTCCTAACCCTCTTCACAAATCGAAACGAAGTAGAGATAAAAAAGTGATCAGTAGATTCTACTAAAAGAAAAGATTCCTTCCTTTAATCGAAGGATTGTAACCGCCCGAGCAAGTACATCTTGTGTAGTCTAAAAATTATTCCACAACGTTTGTAATTAACTGATTACTAATTTTTTTCTATAATTAGTACCTGGCATTGATTTTGTAATCTAACCAAAGATCGTATCCTAAATAACGGTACAGAACTAATTTTACTTGTATAATACAATTGAAAATTAGTATCTTACATTCGTATTATAGATAGACTCGTTTTAGGTTTTAGAAGGTCTCTTTTATATATTTGTAAACGCTAAACACATGAAGCTATGACCACCACCACTCGTAAACATATAGGAAGAAATATTAGTCGAATCCGTGAAATAAAAGGAATGAAACAAACAACGTTAGCTGAGCTTTTAGGCGTTAGTCAGCAACAAGTATCTAATATTGAAAATAGTGAAACGGTTGAGGAAACTAAACTGGAAAGTATTGCTAAGATTCTAGAAGTGCCTGTTGAGGTAATTAAAGAATATTCTGATGATAAAGTAATGAATATTATTAGCAATAATACCTTTCAAGATGATTCTTCTGCAATAAAGAATTTATACAACCCTACATTCAATCCATTAGATAAATTAGTAGAAGCGTATGAAGAAAATAAAAAATTGTATGAGCGTCTATTAGAAGCGGAGAAAGAAAAAACAGCCTATTTAGAGAAGTTGTTCATGGAAAAAAAATAACTGGAAGTTAAAGGCAGTTGAAAGTAGTTCTTTACGCCTTTTCTTCCTTCGCTCATCTTGGCGTTGTTGCGTGCTATTCGCGCGTTGTAGGCTGATACTAAAAAAGCTCAACTTCCGCTGAGCCTTTATTTACTACATTCCATGCTCCATACGAATCTCTTCGATCATCTCTGGATAATCATTATAACCAAAATAGTTATGCTTCTTCAAATAAGCGAGTAATTCGGTTCTGCTTTCTGGTAGATACAATTGAGAATACAAGGCACTATAATGACCTAGTCTTCTACATTCTCAATCCCTTTACCTGCTACTTTTGCTGCTTCCCAAAAACTCTCTAGGGCTTCAAATCCATAAAAGTTATTTGTTCTAAACTCCTTGTCGTATTGTTCTTTTACCAAACTCGTTTCATAAAAATCTCCTACTACTAAAATAGCATCTTCTTTTTCTCCAAGCCTTCTTACCATCTCCAAGACACAGGCAGCAACTTTTGCCTTCTCATAAAAATGGATTCCTTTACCGCTATTGTCATTAGGTCCATCTAGTAATTGTAGTAGTAATTTCAGATTGCTATAATTGTGTTCTTCATTGGAGGAGGCCATCATGTTCATTACTTCAAAATGAAATTTTATATCTTCTTCATTACAAGTATAAGAATAGAACAATTTTAAGTATTTATTCAAATCCATCCCACCAAATTCTGAATGCAACGAAGATTCTTCTATTACCCATTCCAAAAGTTCTTTGTCTTTTTCATATCCTACTACTTTCACTAAATCTCTTACAAAAAACTCATCATAAGCCATTAACCATCTTAGACTCGCTTTACTACTATTCAAAAAATAGTTATTCCTGTGATAATCTACTTTTCTATTTTGAGCATTATTTTCATCAGGATTGTAAGAATAACTATCATCTTCATGAATGATAATAAATGAATCTAAAGGTAACGAAGGAAGCACTATTCTATTTTTTAAATCAAAAAATAAATTCTTCGTAATCGCAGGCGATACATACATTCCAGCTTCCTCCTCTAGTGTACTCTTTTGTCTATCCATCAACTCTCCATGATACACAATATAGCGGTCGCTAATCTTTCCATAGCTAAGACAGTTACAGTCTATAGGAAATATATTTTTTAACCTTTTTAGAAATTCACTTTCCGATAGTTGTTTATAACCATTTTTCTTATATTCATACAGCATCAAATCCGAGATCAGATCTAAATCTACTTGTGCTAAATTATAAGCTCCATCATCTTCATCACTATATGATCTGTCTTTCTGTAATTCAAACTGTTTTTTCAACAAAGAGACATTCACAATGTCTGACAACTCCGCAATATTATTCTTTTTCACTTGTTCCATTACATTTTCTTCTTGTGGTTGTTTTGGTTGATTCGCTGTTTTCTTACATCCTAAAAACAGCACTAGAAATAACAAACTGAGATTTACTATTTTCATCTTTATTAATTGGTTTTATTTTTAGATTCTTTTTCCACTGATATTCCGAAAGATGCATTAAAAGATTTATAGTCAAAATCATACCTATCGTCCTCTGTAAGTTTATCACTTTCATTCACTTCATAATCGGAGGGTATGTAATAACCATACAACTTTTTTGTTTTTTTTCGATCAGCATACAATCCATATTCTGCAAAAGCAATCCTATCATCTTGATTTCCACCTAACAGAATATTATTTCCTTCTTTTGTCAAACCATACAAAAAACCAGTATGTCCATTTCTTCCATTGTCAGACATATACACCACAATACACCCATAAATAGGCTCTTCTATTTTTTTATAGCGATTACTTTTATCCCATAAGGGAGCTAATGAAGCGGCTGATGCTACATGAGAATATCCTACGTGTTTAACACACCAATTCATAAAGGCTGCACACCATGGTCCATAAGTACCATCTGTTGGTTCTTTCATATTATCACAATATCTCAAATATGTTTTTGCGTTAAGATACATCGGGTTACTATCTTCGGTACTCCCTTTCATTTCTTTGGCTTTTTCAATAGCGATATACATCCAAGGAGCTCTATAGTTATAAAACTTTTCTTTATCAACGTGATCACAAGCACCTATATATTTACTACAACTTCCCCAACTAAAAACTTCTTGTACTATTTCATCTACTTCCCACACATAGGTTTTGCCATTTTTTAATAATTTCTCCTCTTTTTCTAACATGAATTTAGGATTATTTCTATAGGCATTCCTTTGTTCTTTGATTTCTGAATCAAGAATAACATAATTTGGATTACTTCCATTACCTGCAGTTATAGGTCTAAAAATCATCAAATACAGATCAACTGGTACTTTTAGTTTTGTATAATTCTTCTTCAAAAATTTCTCAACATAATCCATTTGTTCCACGAATGTCATTTTCGCCAAATCATCTTGTGTTGTACCAATATCTTTTGAACCACTTTTACCAAACTGTATTAACCCAACATTTCCTTGTGTATTCTTAATACTTGGATCATATGTTTTATTAGTTTCCGTATAAATTATAGTCATTATATAATTAGCCCACTTGATTTTATCCTCTTCTCCCCACAACCTTCCTGCTACTTCTATCACCTTTTTACGTTCTTCACAGCTTTTTAAATACATTCCAAAATAAAGTTGTTTGCATATACAATCCTTACGATGCGCTGATTCTGAATTTCCACTTTCCACCTTCACTGGTACCCGCTTTTTATTTCGATTCTGTACCTCATTGTATATCGGATTAACCGCGAGTTTTAGCTGTTGAAAGTAGTTCTTTACGCCTTTTCTTCCTTCGCTCATCTTGGCGTTGTTGCGTGCTATTCGCGCGTTGTAGGCTGATAGCGTTTGTATCTCCTGATCGATTGCCTTGATTTCACGGTCCAATTGTTCGTAAATTTGAATAAAAGGAGCATATTTTTTTCTGAACTCATCACCTCTATCATTCATCCCTTCTATAGCATTTGCCATATACTTCTGATTGAGTTCTTGCTTGCGTTTCTTTTCCGCTTTCTTTTTCTTTAGATTTGCAATATACTGGGCTTTATCCTCCTCTTCTAATTCAATAATGCTACTGTCATTTTGGCTTTTAACTCCTAAGTTTTCAGGATACATCATCCTAAATTTAAGCTTACTGCTATTGCTATACGTACTCCTTTTTTGAGCGGGTTGTCCCTTCAAGCGATTAAACTCTTTTTGGTCTTCTTTCTTCCATTTATATAGGATAAAATAAAACAACCGAGGATTTTTCTCATTGCCTTTATCTTGCACATGGGTAGATGATCCATACGCAGCACTAGAGGTAGGGAGTTGAATATAATTGACAATTTCCGTTTCATGAGCCACTATATTGTAACACTCAATAAATTTGTCGTCTCCTTTTTTATTCTCATAGAGGTGGATTTCGTAAATCGTCTGATCTATTTCATTTTCAAATCCTTTATAGAGCTGAAGGGCAATAGAAGTCTGATCGGTATACTGAACAATCGCATCTAAAGCTTTCTTATCCTTATCGACAAATTTCCCAACACCATGTGGTTGTTCAGCCAAAATAGCATAGGTCCCTGAAGCTATACTTTGATTGGGAAATACATGCCCTTTTCGAAACTCACTATGGTATACTTCTTCGTTTTGATTCTCACAAGGCACTTCTACCTCGGAAAGGGTAAAGTAAAAATTAAAAATTTCTTCTTTTGTTTGTTTACTACCCACTACTTCAACCAATTTTTTCCAAAAATCAGTACCTTCTCCTATCGTTCTATTTAGTACCCCTTTGCTGTCGAAAGTAACTTCTTGGCTATAAATTAAGTGATGTCGCTCTTTTTCGATGGTTGCTGCTGCCTTACTGTGCTTTAAGATTGTTCCACCGTTTGTACGATTGTCCCACCAAATATGGAGCTTCCCTTTTTTATTGGTCCATCCCTCTACCGTTGCAGTGATACCAAAATTCTGTTTATATCCAATCCTCGTTGTTTTGTGTTTGCCATCGTGAAAAAACCACTGTTTTATACGTCCCTTCCTGCTGTTTAAAACGACCTCAACGGGAGTATCCTGCCCCAACTGAACGCTCAAAAAATACATCCCTTCGCTGCACAAAGTCAAGTCTAAGGTAGCCGTACTTGCAGTAAAGTAAACAGGAGTAATTCCTATTTTTTTTGTTATCTCTCTGCTTAGTTTTATTTCGCCTTCGGTTTGATTAGAACCTTTTCCCAAATACGATAGGCTATAAAGTAACAAAGGATCTTTTTTACTTTTATTCGCATGGATATAAACTAGGGCTTCTTCATTGGAGGCATGGAAATTCAACGCACTCGTATTCGAAGTAGGTGCTACAGCCTCATAAACATAATCTAAAGGCGTACCGATATGAACTACAACACGCTGATTGACAAAGACAGTATAATTTTCGCCTTCTTCTTTTGCCACAGCATGCTGTACTGTTACGCCTTCTATTTTATTGTCGATTACTTCAATCTGCTTCTGCACCTTCTCTTGGTCAAAAAATAGGCGACTTCCATAGAGGCATTGTAGGGCATACTTTCCTAACTCTCTAAAAACAAATATTCCTGTCTCTCCCACTTTTTCCTCTCCATACGTTCTTCCTTGAGGACTTATAATTCTCCATCTTATTTTAGTTGTATCTACTGTATTTCCATTCTTTAAAATTGCCTGATAACTAGCTTGGGTTCCACGACGAATACGTCCTTCCACTTGTTTAATATCAATCACTTTGTTTTCTAACACTTCCATTGATTGACGAAACGCAGTCAATTCCTGTCCGTCTTGTAGTATTTTAATCGTAAACAAACCCGAATTTACACAGGTAAACTTCGCCTCTAATTTATTGGCAGTCTGTGTGTAGCGTTTACTGTTCACCATTGATTCGATAGAAGAATCGCGATAACTATACAGTATAGATTCCTGCCCCGTTATTGATACGGATGCTATTGTTATAGTCAGACTTCTCAACGTTGTTGAGGATAAAGGAAGGTTGCTAATCACGGTAATTGTTACCTCATTTCCAATAAAAATCTCCTGATTGATTCCCTTTACACTAAGGGCAGTGATACTCGCTTGATCTACTACTTCGATATAAAAATACTGGTCTTTATAGTAAGCCCATTCCTTACCTGCTTCTTTCTCACGGGAACTTGCATCTATAATATAGCGTCCACTTTTGGCAAAGGCGAAACCAAACGGATTAGTGACTCGTTTAAAGGCTTTATACACGACTTTATTTTGGTCAGCTAGCTGTAATTTATAGGTTTTTGACGAAGAACTTTTCGCCCCTGTAAATACATCTTCTGAAAGAATTTCTGTAATTCCCCAACTGATATTATTTCCTCTTCTTTTGTGTTTATCCGCTGTATTGACGGTTACTGTTGCTCTAAAATCGACAAACTGACCTTTCAACACATAGAAAGCGCGGGTATTACCTTCGCTTTGAGGGGTTAGGATAATATCCTCACTTGCTATATATTCTAGTTTAGACACATCACTAACATATTCTTCTGGATATTTTTGTTCTTCTGATGGGAGTTCTTCATAACTCAGCATGGCATTGATCGCACTCATATCAACAAAAGCATCCTCTACTTCTTGTACGTCCTCACCGTCTATATCTACAGTTTGACCATGGGTCATAATTGTCAATGTCCCTCCTATGGCACAGCTCAATGTTCCTAATTCCGTGAGAATATCCTTGCCTCCTACTTCTGGAAATTTGGCATTATTGGGCACTTTCCACTTCCCTTTGGGGGCATAGGTACAAGTTTTATCATTGCCCTTTTTATGACTACATGTGATAAAGGGTGAAACTCCTTCCTTAAACATCACATCTTCAACCGTAGCAATAGGTTTATCTGTTCCTTGATCATTGATGTAGTATTTCTTATGGGTAGTAACCTCTAAAGTTCCCTTAGCCGAAGGATTCCCATCACAGTTACAAGTAGCTCCTTTACAAACCACATATTGTGCTGATATCGTTTCATTAGCGGTATCATTTTCTTGTTTTTCTTCTTGAGTTTGCTCTACACTTGACACAACAGCATCACAGTTATCCTGATCCATTTGAGTTGCATCATTTAGTTCTTCTACCGAGATGATGAGACTTTCTCTTGCTTGTGTAGCAGTAGATTCTCCTGAGCCTACTGCTTCCTGCTTGTTAGGAGGATCTTGTTCAATTGGTCCGGCTGTTATTTGATTGTCCTTTTTCATAGTCCTTTTTTTTCGTCTAGCTATAGCTAGCCTACTTTATTTTTTTGTTATCGTAAAAGCGGTAGTGCGTATCACATTTTCTCCTTGCTTATAACGCTCGTTTCGAACAAGGCTGACAAGTTCCCGATCGCTATTATACTCACTGTTACAGTGCTCTTCGCCATTCAACTCTTCCTCTACATTTAGCTTCCACTTCTGTTTTAATTGTTCTAATTCAGCTGCAGTTTTCTTTACACTTTCTTGTATTGTTCTCCCATTTTTTGTTTGTTCTATCTGATAGCTAGAATGGAGACTCCCTACTTTTGTGTAGGCCCCAGTAGCATCGTTTTTGACATACTCTCCTAGATTGTGCTTGATCCAGTGATAAAAAAACGGGTCCTGTTCAATTTTCCTTATCAATTGCGGTTCGCTTTTAACCAGTTGATCTAATTGGGCGATTAATCCCTGAATACGCGTACCTTCATATCGCTGCGCCAGTTTAAATTGTAATGTGGTTGTCCAATAGTCCTGAATCTCTTTTAAATTGACAATCTTCTTTATTTCTCCATCGTTGTTTATCAAAAGATGTAACTCCTTCCAAAGGGAACTCGTCAACTGTAACACTTCCATATAAGGATTATCGACTACTGGAAATACAATTTGAGGTGTTCGCTTAATGATATAATGAGTATTGAGCCAACCGTCTACTTTTTTAATTTCCGTAGCATAGCGAATTTCTTGTTGTTTATCACCGTTGACAATCTTAATCACAACATCATACTCTACTCGTGTATTTAAAAACGAAAAACTCAGGTACTTCTTCTTCCCTTCCATAAGCCTTAAAACATTTTTACTTTTTTAGTACTGAGCATTTCTACTTCACAACTCGAAGACAACTGCAGATTATCTCTTGTTGCTTCTATACGGCCTACCTGACTTGTAACAAAGTACTCTTTGGTTTTTATATTGGTCTGAGTGCTAATCTGAGTATAATTATTTTTGGCTGTTAGGCTAAACGTTTCTCCTGCCATCTGATCGATATTTTGTTCTGCTTGTATGCGAATATTCCCACCGGCATGAGCTACAATATTTTCACTGGCTTGAAGTTGGATGTTTCTCGCTGTAAGCAGGATATTTTCTGGTGCGGATACGGTGATACTTTTTCCAGTTGTATCCAATACAATGTAGTTTCCACTAGCATCAAAGATCTCGATGGATTTCTCTTCTGTAAACTTAAGGGTATGACCACTGCGGGTTTGGATACTCTTAATTTGGTTGTTTACACCTCCTCCAGCTGCGTTTTCTCCGTAAAATAAACTCCCCATCACAAACGGACGATCGGGGTGATTACCCACAAAACTCACCATTACTTGATCGCCTTTTTCGGGTATAAAAACCATACCGCGATTCTTTTTTACTTGATCACTACTTCCTGCATCTCCACTCATTACCCGAATGAAGTCGGTGTATTGACTCGTGTCTTGCCAGCCAAACTGTACCTGTACGCGTCCTTTCCCCTCGGGATCTTCATTGCTGACTACCGTACCGATATGTTGTTCTACCATAGGAGATTTAAAAACAGAAGGAGGTATATACCCCGTTTGCGCATCAACTGCTTTAAACTCGCCTTTATATTGACCTAAAGCATCAACCCTGTGTTCTATATCCGTAATAATTACAGTTGTAAAATGACTACTCCCTTTTTTATTGGGTTGTAGCATATTCAACTCAACCACACAACCGGGGTATAAGAAGGGAATCGTCGTAACTCCTGTAATGACAAACACTTGAATCCCTTCACCGCCAATTACACCGCGTTGAGCGTATAAAACATCTTGATCGCTAGGGGACTTTAGCGGGACTTGCTGTAGAGAAGGCGCTTTGAAAATTTCTTTGGATCGCGCATAAGAAGCCTGGGCCAAGGTGCCTTTTACCCCTAAATCTGTTGCACTAGCTGCCCGTAAATGTTCATGGTTAAAACTGTTATACCCATAGAGATTGCGATTGACATGACGCCCTTGCATGCGTATTTCTACCTGACTAACATCGCGTCCATATACCAATGAAATGGGTTTTTCTCCATGGGGTAATTCTCCAAAATGAAGAACCTCCCCATCATAAAAAAATTGTTCCCCATGCATAGCCGCTAAACGCGCTAAATAATTATAGGCGGTTTCATTGTACTGACAACTGTAGGAAACAGTCATTGCACGAGACAATTTTATGCTAGACTGAAACAGGTGATTCTGATGATAGCCCTGGTCGAGAATCTTATGGACAATATAATCCAACGGGTCAGGAGCACTTCCTCCAAAACTCTGAATATGAAGGGCCTGATCCAAAAGAATGGTCGGGCTATTGCCTTTTAAAACCAAATACCCCTCACTACCATGCCCTTGTTCAAAGCTTACTTGAGTAATAACCCCTGAAAAAAAACGCTCCGGTTTATCTAGTAGATTCTTATAGCGCATAGAAACCAAGAGGCGTTTACCCAATAGTTTTTGAGCTTCTTCCATGCGGTAGGTCTCTTTAACTCCTAAGCAATCGTGACTAAACGATACTGCAAATGCATGATGCATTTGAGTACTTTGTTTGAGCTCAAAACTCTTATAGTGAATCAACTCTTTCCCCTCGGCCATAAACTTGACATCTACTAATTGATTCACCCCAGGTATATAGTGTTTGGCAATGGCTACGGCATTACTCTGTTGGTTTGCAGCAGAAAAAAAAGGAGTTCTGTCTGTTGCCCCGGTATAAGTTGAAAATATATCCTTCATTGGCTATTGTGTATTGAATGATTAATAAAAACAAGAATGAAACAACGCGGATACACCTCACACAGCTTAACCTTTGACCTACCCGCTGATTCTATACAAAGAGTGGTGGCACTGTTTGCTTTTGATAAAAGTTCCAACCACCTGATTCTGAATTTCAATTTTATTGATTAATAAAAATGCACGGTTAAAAAATAGTATACCAGAGAACACACGTTGCCTTTTGTTAAAGGAACAACAAGCACAAGCCAGGTACAACGATTTTGGTTGCCCCTGCTTATTTTAGCCTCAAACCTAGAATTATAAGCCTTATGAAAATGATCTGCTAACGACTACCAGCAAGAATTAAACCGAACCTATAACCCCAAATACCTTATATGTGATTTGAGCATGTAATTACAATCCTTTCTTCGTTTTTTGATGGAAATATTTTTAGGCTATGCCTCTAACCCAATAAGGTTAAAGCTAAAGTCTTTCATCTAATTCGATTAGATAAAGAAAAAAGCGCAAGGAATAGAATCCCTTGCGCTTTGCGTTCTTATCTACTATAATAGGAATTTCCTATTTACTTTAAATACTCAAAAAAATCAGTGAATTCTTGTAAGAATAATACCCATAGGATAATAACAATCGTTCCCACAAAAGCACCGAACATTCCCCCTAATCTAAAATCCTTTTGTTTGAGCATTCCCGTACCGAATACAATGGCATTAGGAGGTGTTGATACAGGTAAAAATAACCCACAAGACGCACAAAGCTATTGGTCATTTCCAACGCTTAATTCACAAAAGAAACATCTAGTCCTTTCACTTTGGATGCATATTTTTTTACAATAGCCCATCAGAATCCCGCTAATAAAATAACGGCGAGTATTCCATGTCCTGTAATAATTATACATGGAACAATTGATCCTATTTTCCCCCAAGCACATGGTTTGGATTTACACACCGCTATTCCTCAATCGAAATTGGTATTAATCGAACAGATGGGACACGATTTACATCCTGCTAGATACTCAATACTATTAGATGCATTTATCCAAAATCAGGGGTAAATAACCGTCTTATTTCTTTTACCTTTACCTCAAACAAAAAATAACTGTTATGAATCTAACGGAAGAACAGCGTATCGCAATCAAAGAGGCTAATATTGCGCGTATTGCAAAAAAGAATTACCGCTATATTGATTGGTTGCCCATTTTAGAAAATCCGAATATGCGCAGTCAAGAAGCGTTGATTGGACGTATGTCTGTGATGAATGCGTTGATTAACATCTCTTTTGAAGCTCCTGTAGACGTGGTTCAACAATGGATTGAAGACCAAAACTTAACTGCACACTTATCCACTTGGGAAAAAGAAGTTTTAACCAAAACACAAGCGGATTTGGATCAATATGAAATCAATACCCTACGTTGGTATTTGGAAGGATTATGGGCCTTGATGTGGGCAGCGAAAATGATTCCTCATTTAGATGAAACCGAATGGAACGACGAGTCGATGGCTACGATGTTACCGAATCTGGAAGAAGGAGAAGACAACAGCCGATTGAATCAAATTACAATTAGTCGAACAGTTGAAGATATTTATACCCAACTTGATTATTACTACCGCTTGCATTGGTATTGCGTGGATGAACGCCTCCAAGGTAAAGAAGCAGTTATTAATGAAGGGATTGTGTACGAACGCCGTCGTGCTTTCGAGTGGTTAATTAATCAAGAAACCGATTGGGATGCAATTGAAATGGGGACTTAACAGTTTACGGTTTACGGTTAACTGTTAACAGTGCCCTGCAAACCGCAAACTGTAAACCTTTAAATTTGCTTTTTCGTTTTTTCGCAAGTTGCTTTTTCGCCAGATTATCGATTAAAGAATATATGTATTCTTAAATCAAAAAATTAACCGATACCCCATAACTGATAACTATTTTGGACACACAGTATGTCCTCGACGCAAGGAGAGGACGCATCCGTTACTCAAAGCTTTCGATTAGAGAACAATTTACCTATTCAGAAAACGCAAACCGTAAACCTTTAAATTTGCTTTTTCGTTTTTTCGCAAGTTGCTTTTTCGCCAGATTATCGATTAAAGAATATATGTATCCTTAAATCAAAAAATTAACCGATACCCCATAACTGATAACTATTTTGGACACACAGTATGTCCTCGACGCAAGGAGAGGACGCATCCGTTACTCAAAGCTTTCGATTAGAGAACAATTTACCTATTCAGAAAACGCAAACCGCAAACCGTAAACCGTAAACTGTAAACCGCAAACCGTAAACCTTTAAATTTGCTTTTTCGTTTTTTCGCAAGTTGCTTTTTCGCCAGATTATCGATTAAAGAATATATGTATTCTTAAATCAAAAAATTAACCGATACCCCATAACTGATTACTATTTTGGACACACAGTATGTCCTCGACGCAAGGAGAGGACGCATCCGTTACTCAAAGCTTTCGATTAGAGAACAATTTACCTATTCAGAAAACGCAAACCGCAAACCGTAAACCGTAAACTGTAAACCGCAAACCGTAAACCTTTAAATTTGCTTTTTCGTTTTTTCGCAAGTTGCTTTTTCGCCAGATTATCGATTAAAGAATATATGTATTCTTAAATCAAAAAATTAACCGATACCCCATAACTGATTACTATTTTGGACACACAGTATGTCCTCGACGCAAGGAGAGGACGCATCCGTTACTCAAAGCTTTCGATTAGAGAACAATTTACCTATTCAGAAAACGCAAACCGTTAACCGTCAACCAACTCAATCCTCTCTACTTCCGTCATCGGCCATACGGACGATTTTAGGGGTAAACATCGCTACTACATCGACTAACTCACCTTGAGCGGCCATCACTTGATGAATATCTTTATACGCCATCGGTGCTTCATCTTTTCCAGCTCCGATGAGTTCTACTCCGTGATCTTGTAGAACAGCCTTTATATCGCGTGCTTTTAGCGTTTTAATGGCTTGTGTTCGACTCATTTGTCGACCAGCTCCATGGGAAGCAGAATGCAAGGCTTCCTCTTCTCCTTTTCCTCGAACTAAAAATCCTGGTGCGGTCATGGATCCTGGGATAATTCCCATCACTCCTTTACTGGCTGGTGTTGCTCCTTTACGGTGGACAATCACCTCTTTCCCTTGGTACATTTCCTTCCACGCAAAATTATGGTGGTTCTCAATTTTAGCTAACACTTCTGCTCCAATGGCTTTGGTCAATTTATCGTGAATCACCTCATGACAAGCGGATGCATAATCACCTGCTAAATTCATCAACGTCCAATATTCTTGTCCGGCTTCTGAATTCAGATCCAAGTACGCCAAGTTCTTCGCTTCATGTGGCAACTTACATTGGTCTTTGGCAATTTGGGTATATCGACCAGCAATCATGGCTCCCATTCCTCGGGATCCTGAATGGGTCAGTAGAGCCACATAAGTTCCTTTATCAATATTCAATACCTCATCGCGTTCCAAGAACTCCATCAGTCCCCATTCTACAAAGTGATTTCCCCCTCCAGAAGAACCCAATTGCGCCCATGCTTTATCGTGTAAATTCTTGATAAAAGGGTTCAGGTTAAATTCACCACGGTCTAAAATAGCATGTTGCGCTTTGTATTGTCCCAGGAACCCATGCCCTGCACCAAACTTGGTATGTTTCACCAATTGTTCTTTTAATAGGGCTTCCATTCCGTAGAATTCTATTCCCTTCATATCAAAAATAGACAAGGCCATTCGACATCCAATATCCACCCCAACTCCATAGGGAATAACGGCATTTTCTGTGGCTAAAACCCCTCCAATAGGCAATCCATACCCTTGGTGGGCATCGGGCATCAAGGCTCCAGCAACCGCCACGGGTAATTTTACGGCTACTTCCATCTGACGAATAGCTCCTTCTTCAATATGCTCTGATCCGTAGATACTATAAGCAACGGCTTCTTCTCTCAGTGGGATCACCTCTTCTTCTTCTCGTTGACCAACGCCTTCGATAATAGCAGTGGCTAGTTTTCCAAATATCTTATGGTTGGTGTAATCTTCGGCATTATCCAACACCATTTTGTAATGGGCTAACATTTCTATTTTCGTTAACCCTGTTCGCTTTTTATTTGCCTTTAACGCAATACCTACTAGTTCTGTTTGTGGGTATCCTAAGGCTATTAAATCGTTCCCGTTAATTGGGGTATTCTTTTCCATTTTTTTTGTTTTTTGTTTTTTGCTCGGTGAGATGGTGTGAGGTGACCGTCAACCATCAACTGTCAACCATCAACTGTCAACCATCAACTGTCAACCATCAACTGTCAACCGTCAACCATCAACCGTCAACCGTCAACCGTCAACCATCAACCATCAACCGTCAACCATCAACCGTCAACCATCAACCATCAACCGTCAACCATCAACCGTCAACCATCAACCATCAACCATCAACCATCAACCGTCAACCGTCAACCATCAACCGTCAACCATCAACCATCAACCATCAACCATCAACCATCAACCATCAACCATCAACCATCAACCATCAACCATCAACCATCAACCATCAACCATCAACCGTCAACCATCAACCATCAACCGTCAACCATCAACCGTCAACCGTCAACCGTCAACTGTCAACCGTCAACCGTCAACTGTCAACCATCAACTGTCAATCGTCAACCGTCAACTGTCAACCGTCAACCATCAACCGTCAACCATCAACCGTCAACCATCAACCATCAACCATCAACTGTCAACCGTCAACCATCAACCGTCAACCATCAACTGTCAACTGTCAACCGTCAACCGTTAACGATCAACTACCCAAATACTTCTTTTAATTGTTTCAATACATTTCCACCACCAGACAAACTGATTTCCCCAACTTTATCAGCGATTTTCTCCATGTATTCCATCTCTTTCAATCGCATCAACATATCATTTTCTTCCATCAATTTGGCGGTGTTCAGCAAACTACGGGTAGCCGCTGTTTCTTCTCTTCTCGTAATCATATTGGCTTGTGCTTTTTTCTCTGCAATCAACACCTGATTCATAATCTCTCGAATATCTCCTGGCAAGATGATATCTTTGATACCACAAGCTTTTAAGTCGATTCCCAAAGCGACAAGTTCCGCTTGCACGTCTTCCAAAATAGCTTGGGAAACATTTTCTTTGTTTTCCATCAATTCATCGAAAGATAGGCGACCTACTTTTTGTCTCAACATCAATTGAACGACATTGTACATTTGCTTCTCTACCTCTTTGTTTGCCACATAAGCGATTAACAAATCACGGACTTGATAGACGATGTTGAAATTGATGCGCAATTGTACTTTGTCCTTGGTCAAGATTTCTTGTCCATTCATATCCATCGTTTGTTGACGTACATCCACAACGAGGACTTGCACTTTAATTTCATTTTTCCAATAGCAGTAATCTCCTGCATTCAAAACCCCTTGAAATTGTTCATCGACAAATAGCAATCCCTTTTCATTTGCTCCCACAGTGTACATACGCAAGAAGTTGAGCATATTGCCTTTGGTTCTGATGTTTCTAGCAATCGCAACAGGCACTTCTAAGGTGGTTGTCTGATAGCGTTCAAACGAATAGATTCCATTGTCTTTCCAATAGATATAACGTCCTGCAGCTACTGCCGTATGAAAGATTTTGTTTTTGTACACCAAAACCACTTCGTTATCCATCACATCGACGATTTCTAACATCTCCACTAGCTGCTCATTTTTCAACAACGCATCCATATCTCTACGCATAGGGAATAGTTCGGCTTTGTTATACTCTACCACTTCTTTATTTCCCCATAACCAATACTGACCTGCGGAATGTACTTTTTGCAATTCTCCTTGGTTAAACACTAAGGCTACGTGGTTGGTTTTTACTTGTAACTTTTTCATTTTTATCTTTTTTATTTTTTATGTCATGTGTATAAAAGAACAGCCTCAATTAGGTTTCCCTTGCGGTTGGCGGAAAAAGAAGCAGACTAAAAAATTAGATTATTTGTTTATAGTCTGGAATCCCTCAGCAAGCAAGTGATTCGCCCTATATCATCCCTAATCCTCTTTTGTAGCCTCGCTTGTTTTTACAGGCTTAGGCAAGGTGTTTTGTGCAGTCTTTCTCAAGAGAAAAACAGCTAAAACAGAAACACTAATGGACTGAACTTTTTTTTGGAGGAGATTTTTAGAAGATCTCCAACTTCATCATGATTGCTTTTAAGGCAATTGGTATTCTACTCTAACCAGCTGAGTTATATTGCTACTGCAATAGTAGGATTCGAACCTACGACCCGAATAACAGAATTAAACCACTAGTCATTCACCGAAGCGAATGTGAGGAGTCGAACCTCATTATTCTACACATACAAACAGGATAAGGGGAACGATTGTGCCTTACTTCCGCGCTATACTGAAACGCTTCCAAGGTTTGTATCTTTCGAACAGTACAAAGATGCATACCCATGTCCGCAAGCGAACTGCGTAGATGAAAATATTTTCAAAATAAAACCGTAAACACTGTAAATCAAGGAATTAAAAATTAAAAAAAGAGTATAAAAAAACAACTACGCATAACTATTGCGTAGATAAAGAATAAAAGTAGAATAAATCACCTAAAAAAGTAGACTGTATGGTCTATAAACAAAAAAAAGAGGTGCTTCTTTGGAACAACCTCTTTCGACCTACAGCTTTATAGGGGAAGATATTACAACTGAACCTGCATGATTTGATTGTTGTAATAGCGATGATTAGCTTTGATAAAAGCAGGCATGATGCCAATGGTTGTAAAACCGTGTTTTTGGTACAACGCAATAGCTGCCTTGTTTTCTTCATAAACCTGAAGCCAAATTAATTCTAGTTGACGCTGTTGCTTAGCCCAATCCATCGCCTGACAAACAAGTGCGGTTCCTAAACCACAACCTCTCCATTCCTTTAGCATTCCCATCCCTAAAATAGCGGTATGTTGCAATGCCTTCCTTCCATGTCCGGTTAAGTCGAGATTCCCTATAATCCTTCCTTCATATTCTGCCAACAAAAAAAGCGAATTAGAAGCTGTTTGCAAAGAAGTAATCCAGTGTACTCCTTCTTCTTCTGTTTTCGTAAATTCAGCTGGTTCTAATGGAATGTATTCGCTGTCTTCTAAATACGTTTGTATCAATTGAATTAGAGCCAAAGCATCTTCAGGTTGAGCTTCTCTAATGACCACCTGTTTCTTGTTCTTTAAAAGAACGCATTGGGAATGAAAGTTGGGTTTTATCGTCATGGATGATTAGTTTGAATCCTAAAGATACAAGTTTAAATGATAGGACTCTCCCTTGCTAAAAAAAACAACTACGCATAACTATTGCGTACTTCTGTGCATTTTGCGTATTTTTGAAGGACTATTACAAGTAAAATCTCATGGCAACAAACAAACTAGCGCTTTTGCGTTACCGCATTATTGATGAATGTTTACAGAATCGATTCAGAAAATGGACCTTGAACGACCTAATTGAAAAGGTGGCCGATGGGTTATATGAATACGAAGGCATAGATACGGGAATTAGCAAGCGCACGATTCAATCGGATATTCAGAGTATGCGCAGTGATAGTTTGGGCTATAATGCGCCTATTGTTGTGGTAGATCGAAAGTACTATACCTATGAAGATCCGCAGTACAGCATAAAAAACTCACCGATCAATGAGGCGGATATGGAAAAGCTCAAAGAAGTGGTTTCAATTTTAAAACACCTCAATGGATTTAGCCAGGTAGATGAAATGAGTGAGGTGATTGCCAAACTAGACAATAGTTTGCTAACGCGCAGTACACAAGCCCCGAACTACATTCAGATGGAGGGCAACCCATTGTTGAAGGGAATTAAGTTCATTAGCCCGCTATACGAAGCGATAAAGAGCAAGCAAACCTTATTGATCGAATACAAATCATTCAAGTCCAAAGAGGCTTCTAAACAGTTCTATTATCCGTATTTACTCAAGGAATACCGCAACCGTTGGTTTTTGGTTACTAGAGCGAGTAAAGGGCGTCATTTACTCACCTTGGCCTTAGACCGCATCGTCAATGTTTATTCCATTGCCAATGAACCGTACAAAGCATACCAAGGGGTTGATTTTGATCGTTACTTTGAAGATACTTTAGGTGTAACCAAAACAGAACAAGACCGCGCACAAAAAGTAATCCTCTGGGTGAATCAGTACCATGCCCCTTATGTCAAAACAAAACCCCTACACAGCTCTCAAGTGGTGTTAGAAGAAAATGAAAAGGGAATGAAAATTCGCTTGGATGTGGTGCTTAACTTTGAACTAGAGCGCGAAATACTGGGCTTTGGGGAAGCCATCGTCGTTCTTTCTCCCCGTCATCTGCAACGACAGATTGCCAAACGCGTGGAGAAAATGCATCAACATTATTTGAAAGAAGAGCTCTAAAAGAGGATTGGCACAAACAAAGAAAGAAGCCTTAAAAGGGCTTCTTTCGCTTACATTATTTTTTGAAACTCTTTGATTTTCCTTTCCCCTTCTTTAGATAGTCCTAAATCTTCAATTTCCAAACTCAAGGTTATTAACTCTTTTCGATGTGATAATTCGGCTATCATTTTGGTCCCCATAGTAAAAAAAGTATAACTACCCTTATCCAAAGGGGTTGTCTTCATTTTTTTATACATCAAATCCAAGATCTCCTTGTCTTCTTTACCCCTCAAATGATTCAATAATCGAATATCTATGTCATCTAATTCTTTTTTACTAAAAACAAGTGGACGTAATTCTTTGTTCTGCTCACTACTTAAAGGATAAGGATTAGCAACTAGTTTGCGTTCAGGAGTATCCTCCAATTTTTCATTGAGTAAATCAAAAGTACCATCCCAACGCGTTAATGGTTCTTTGATGCACTCTACCATCCAATCAACATATTGCTGTTCTTGAATCGCTTTATCCGAATTATCCAATATAGTTTGTAAATCGACTAGTTTCTTCTTGTACAGTAGGTACTCCTCTGCCTTTAGTTCTCTTGCCCCATACGACCAGGCATAAGTCCAATAAAAATTTTCTTTTCCATCTTTATTCAGAAAAAGTAACACTTCTTGTCCTTCTGTAAAATCAAAAGGTTCAGGACACATCATTCCACGATAATGTGCAATGCAAATCTCCGTTTCTTTGACTTCTCCCTTTATCTCCTCTCTTACTAAGAGTTGAACCATTGAATTATACATTTGAGGTGGAGGTGGAGGTTTCGTTGGATCTGAATCTTCCTTTACTTCAATAAATCCAACCACTTTGCCATACACCACATGATCTGCTGCTTTATATACATCACTTAGCGTTCGTGGAAAAATGGGATAAGCTTGTAAAGAAGTACACGTTCCCATACTAAACAAAAACAGTAAAAAAGGTAAAAAATGTTTCATCTGCTGAATTAAAAATATACTTCTCCTATTTGTTTATCTAATATACTATAGATTCTTGTATTTAAAATTATTTATTTTTCTAAAGCAACACAATAATATTAAATTTTATTTAAACTTAACTTAATTTTATTATATTTGATTTTAACTTTATTAAACAAACAACCCAAATGAATCAAAGACCTGTACTTAAAATTACCCCTACTCCTATCGATCGTTGCCTCGATGGAATGAATATTCTAATACTACTGGCTTTTGTAGGAGTTACTGCCTTTTACTACAATCAGTTACCCGAAACCATCCCGACCCACTTTAATGCAGCAGGAGAGCCAGATGCTTATGGAGATAAAGCTGCGCTCTTTTTATTGGTGGGAATAGGTGTTTTCGTTTTTGCTTTATTGCGTTACTTTCAGAATAAACCCCATCTATATAATTATCCAACGGAAATAACAGAAGAAAATGCAGCAGTGTATTATACCAAAGCCACGCGTATGATGCGTGTTTTAAACCTAACCACACTCATCATTCTGTTCTACCTTCAGTTCCAAACCATTCAAACCGCTCTAGGAAATGCAGAAGGGTTAGGTACCTATTTTATTGTCATTGTCATACTAGCCGGATTTCTTCCTTTGCTTTTCTTACTTCCTTCAAAAAAGAAACAACGTATAGTCAAATGATAAATAGTCAAAAGGTAAAAGCCAAAACATCTAATACAAAAAAAGGGACCGTCACTTAGACAATCCCTTTTATATTTATATCGCTACCGTGAATTGTAAACCGTTCACCGTAAACCAAACTAGATTTCTCTATTAATATCCCAAGCTTCTAAAATGTCAGCTACACGCTTCACAAATGAACCTCCTAATGCTCCATCTACTACACGGTGATCATAACTGTGTGACAAGAACATTTTTTGACGGATACCGATGAAGTCTCCTTCTGGTGTTTCAATAACCGCTGGTACTTTTCTAATAGCTCCTAAAGCTAAAATACCCACTTGTGGTTGGTTGATGATTGGCGTACCAAAAACACTTCCAAACGTACCCACGTTTGTTACAGTATACGTTCCACCTTGTGTATCATCTGGTTTTAATTTACCTGCTTTTGCACGGTTCCCTAGGTCGTTTACCGCTTTTGCCATGCCAACTAAGTTCAATTGATCTGCGTTTTTAATTACAGGTACAATTAAGTTTCCGTTTGGTAAGGCTGCTGCCATTCCTAAGTTGATATTCTTTTTCTTGATGATGAAATCTCCATCAACAGAAATATTCATTCCTGGGAAATCTTTTAACGCTTTAGCAACTGCTTCCATGAAGATTGGCGTGAACGTCAATTTTTCACCCTCTCTTTTCTCGAAAGAATTTTTAACTTTATTTCTCCAGTTTACGATATTCGTCACGTCTACTTCGATAAACGATTGTACGTGCGCTGAAGTTTGAAGTGATTGTACCATGTATCCTGAAATCAGTTTACGCATACGATCCATTTCCACAATCTCATCTCCACCGTTAACAGACACAGGAACTGCTTTAGCTGCTGTTGCAGGAGCTGCTGCTGGTTTTGCTACTTCCACTTTAGCAACTGGTGCAGCTACAGCTTGTGGTTGAGCACCTCTTGTCTCAACATAAGCTAAAATATCGTTTTTAGTCACTCGTCCTTCTTTTCCTGTTCCTTGGATAGCTTCCAATTCACTCAAAGATATTCCTTCTTCTTTTGCGATATTTTTAACTAAAGGTGAAAAGAATTTCTCCGATGCTGAAAAATCTACTGGTGCAGCAACGTCTTGTGCTACTTGTACGGTTTGTTCTACTGCTGCAGTTGGTGTTGCTGTAGCAGCTGGAGTTGAAGCTACTTCGCCTCCTTCTGTTTCAATAATAGCGATTGTTTGTCCTACTTGAACAACATCGTCTACTTGAAATAATATTTCAACCAAAGTTCCCTCGACTTCTGATGGAACTTCACTGTCAACTTTATCCGTTGCGATTTCTAATACTGTCTCATCAGCCTCAATGCGATCCCCTACATTCTTCAACCAGTTTGTAATGGTTGCTTCCGCAACACTTTCTCCCATTTTGGGTAATTTCAATTCGAACTTTGCCATATTTATAACCTAAGGTTGTGTTTCTTAATTCAGATTACAAATTTAATAATATTTCGGACTTTTTCCACGTAAAGATAAAATTATCATTCTTCTAAAATTATCACGGATCCTTTACTATTACTATCATTACTACCAATCAAAAACAAAGAATTCACAGGTTTAATTTTATAAATTATTTCTGATCTATAATTTTTATGCATAAAGGTAATGATCTCTTTATTAGTTAAATAATCGCCATCAAAGATAATTTCTACTAAATAGTCATTTTCTTTTGCTTTTTGATCTATTTCACCTTGTAATTGAGCTAGACTGTCCACCTGAATAATCGCCTTTTGCAGGGCTGCTTCAATCTGTTGCTTTAACCTTGAACTATTGCTAACCACTAAAGTCGAACTGACAACTTCTAAGTTTGGACTTTTTGTTCTTTGTTTGGCAAATAGAAAAGTGAATGCAATTAAACGCATGGCAAATTCAAAGATGTATGATTTACGAAAGTGCTTTTCATAAAATATTTGTGTACCTCGATGAAATCGCTTTACGTATTCAAGATCTTTTACTGTGCTTTCTCCTTTGTAATGAATAATCATTGTATCCGCTAAATAATAATTTTCATATCCCGCTTTCAAGCTAGAATAAGACAAATCGGTATCTTCGACGTACATAAAAAATCGCTCATCAAATCCTCCTAATTCTAAATATAAAGCACGAGGCATAAACATAAAGGCCCCCACCAATATCTCAACAGCTCCATTTTGGTGTTGAGGCAAATGGGAAGCGTAATAGCCATTTGCAAAGGTACTCGTCGGAAATAGCTTATATAAGCCCGTTACCTTCATTAAAGAGCGCCAATAGGTTGGAATCCCTCTTTTTGACTCGGGTAAAAAACCACCGCGACCATCAATTAATTGACAACCGACAATTCCCAATCGTTCTTTGTGCTCAAAAAGTGCTAAAAGCTGTTCGAATGTATCTTCTGCAACAACAGTATCGGGATTAAGAATACAGATGTATTTGCCTTTGGCGTGTTTTACTCCGATATTATTTCCCTTGGGAAAACCTAAGTTATCCTGATTTTCAAAATAAAGAACCTCCGGAAAAATGTCGTGCATCATAGCAGCACTACTATCCTGAGAATTATTATCTACTACTATAATCTCTGCATCAATTGCCTTTATTGCAGATTGGACAGATTTAATACATTGTTCTAAAAAATAGCGAACATTATAATTTAAAATAATAATAGATAGTTGCATCCGGCAAATATAGTAGGATTAGGAAAACTACAATAGAAATTGCATAAAAAAAAGGCTGAATACCTTAGATATTCAGCCTTTTACTTCTTTTATATAATTTATTATCCTTTTTGAATCGCTTCCATTGTTTTTTTAGCAAAACTATTCGATGGATCTAAATTTAATACTTTTTTAAATTCCTCTACAGCTTCCTTATTTCTATTTTTATTTGCATAATAAGTAGCTATTGACGTATGTGCCTCGATTACTTGCTCTTTATTTGAAGTGTTTTTCAATTCATTCTTCTCTGTTAACACTTTCAAGAACCCTTGGTATGATTCAAACATTCGATCATAAGCATCTACGTGATCGATGTAGCGATTTGCACGTGCTCTATAGAAATACGCTTCTTGTGTTAGTGGCGATGCTTCGATTGTTTTTGCTAAATATTCATCTGCTTTTTTCAATAAATCCTCACTGTCCGGACGATCTGTTGACCCTAATAAGTAATAAGAATACCCAACATAATAGTTATCGTAAATATAACCAGACGATTCTTTAACCTCTGCAGAGATGCTCAAAATATCAATTACCTCTTGGTATTTTTTTGCTCTAAACAAATCCAACCCATAACGATTGAATTCACCCGCAATAGCAATTTCTACATTCACTGCATCTTTCAGGTGATTTAGTCCTTTGTGGTATAGTTCTTTGTTTGCTCCGTCATTTGACAATCCAATTTCAGACAAACCTAAATACATATAATCTCTACCAATAGCGTTTAAGCTTTTTGATTCTTTCAAGTACACTTTTAAGAATTTATCCAAAGCATCCGCACTCACTTGATAATTTTTATTTTCGTAAGCTGCATAGCCTAAATATCTATGGATACGTGGGTTTACACCTTTGATATCTTTCATTTGCATGGCTACACGCTCTAATTCAGGGTAGTTTTCTGTTAAAACCAAGAAATCCGCATAACGCATTTGAGAATCAATTGAGTTGTCTGTTGCCTTGATAAACTTTTTGTAGTTTTCTCCTGCTTTCGCAATCAATTCTTTTTCTTTTGGTGCGTTTGCTTTAGACCACATATATGAAATTTCAGCAATTTCTCTATAAGCTGGAGCATAATCAGGGGTTGTAGCTAAGATTTCCTCACACGCTTTGATTGCATCAGCATAAGCTCTTGCGCGCTTTGTAATCATAGCCATTTGCAATTTAGCTTCAACTAATGTATTATCTAAATCGTATGCATTTCTAAATGATGCAAATGCGTCATTTAAATTTTTCTGTTCTAAGAATGAACGACCTAAAAGCAAATGCCCCATTGGGTTGTTGTAATCTTTCGCTACAACATCAGCTGCGATAGTTTGTGCTGCTTTTGCATCTGGCATTTTTGAGTTCAAATAAGCCGCCGCAATCAACAACTGCTCACTGTAATCTTTCTTTCTAATCTCTTTTTCAGCCTTGTTGAAATTAGTAACTGCCTCAGCTGCGCGATTGTTATCTAATTCAATTTGACCTAAACCGATATAGTTTAATGAACCTTTTGATTTCGCTAAAAGCCCTTTATCGAAATAATAACGTGCTGAATCAGATTGGTCTTCTTTTAAGAATACATCTCCTAAATAGTAGTAGTTAATTCCGTCTGCTGGCTTTTTACCAATTAAATCTTTTAAAATCTCTTTAGCCTTATCAAATTGCTCTGCATTGATTGCTGTTTTTGCTTCATTTATACTTTGAGCAAAAGCAAAAGAACTACTTAAAGCTAAAGTTAACAATGAAATAGAATACTTTTTATTCATAATATATCGTTATTGTTTTATAAGTATGTGGTTTATTATTTAATCTCTTTTGTTACGACAATTTCTCTTGGTGGTGTATTAAATGGAAACAAGCCCGATTTTAATACAATACGCTGTCCTTTATATCCAGCAATATACGAAGCAAATCCTGTTCCTAAGCCATTTTTACCTTGCATATCCCAAATGTATAATTTTCGAATTAACGGATAAGTCCCTTCGGCAAGATTGTTCTGACTTGGTTTATAGTATTGCTTATCTGCGTCGTTTTTAACTGCTAATACTTTAACAGCTTCAATATTCTTTTGAATCGCGGCATTGGGTTGTGTCAACCAATTCAATCCAATTACGCCAATCGCTTTTGGGTTTTTGACAACATAGTCAATCACTTCTTCAGTTGTATTGAGAAAATAGGCATAGTCCTTAGGAAAAGAATCGAAGCCTGTTGCTTTTCTAAATGCGGAAGAAACGCTAGAGTTGTAATTATCAAAAACAAGAAAAGAGTCAGCTTCATTCAATCGGCCTTTTTCCAATTGCTTTAAAATAGCGGTATAATCCACGATAGAATCCACGGCCATTTTACTCGTTACAAAAACAATGGCATCACTGGCAAAGTGCGTTTGCTTTGGAGCAACAACTCCTTTATAGTGTTCCAATTCTTCCTCCGTCAACAAACGAGGCATCACAGCTACGCGAATCGAATCGGCAAACAATAAATTGAGCACTTCGCGTTCTGATTTAGGGAGTAGGGTTAGTTTTGCATTTTTATATTCATTTTCAAAAAGAACAGCCACATCTTCAACGATTGGAAAGACAGATTCGTCTACTCCTATTGTTAGCTTGCCGCTTAATAAAGTCTCTTCTTGAGAAACTACTTCTGAATTGGAATCAGCAGTTGTCGTGTTTTTATCTTTACACTGAAAGAACAAACTCGTTGCTACTAAAACACCAGCTAAAATTCCCATTCTAGCAGCGCTTCTTCTTTGAATCATATAAAACAAATTTAGAACAAAACTTAGTTTGCTCATTTACTTTCGTCTAAGATAGATATTCTTTGCAAGAAGGAAAAAATAAAAGTAGTTTTTAACATAAAAACTAGGAATAAAAAAAGCTTCGAATGAATCGAAGCTTTTTTTTAATCTTTTCCCATATTAGTACTCCACAAACGGTAGAATCTAAAAAAACCGTAGACTATTAATACAATACCGAATAAGATTCGGTGATTGTCTTCCATTTGAAAAGGGAGTGACTTACTTACGATAAGTGCAATACCACAAAACAAATAAAGAAGAAAAAACAAGAGTCCAAAAAAGAACAAAAATCGCTCAATGAGCGATTTTTGTTTG